>AQRS01000032.1 GCA_000402355.1 Candidatus Iainarchaeum andersonii SCGC AAA011-E11 | reverse complement strand
AAGGCCCTGCGAAGCAGGGGCTGTCGCTCCCAACCGGCGAAAGGGTTGCGCGCGGCGTTGAGCCCTCTGAGGCGAAATCCTCGGAGAGGGAAACGCGCGTAGGGGAAAGGGATTCGGCACACAAAAGCGTTGTTCCGAAGCATGAATTGAAGGAAGTGCTGCGAACAAGAGAGAGGCTAAAAATTGAGGCGGGAAGGGGGCGCATACTTGGACCGTGGGTGAGAGAAACAATTGTGGAAAGGGCTGTAGCGGTAAGCGACGGCCGGTTCAGGGGATACAGGGGGAATCTGACGCGGCTAATTTACATGGCGCTTAATCAGGCAGGGCGGAAAGATATACGCGAAAGGGCTTCCGCAATGGTAAAGGCAATAGTTGCCGAGGGAAAAACTAGGCAGGACAAAAACGCTATATGGGTGTCACAGGTGAGGCCTGCGTTAGTAGCGGTTGCGGCTGAAATAAATTCGGCCGTGAAAAAAGGCAGCATAACGGGGCGCATAAAGGACCCTGATGCGAAAACAGTATATGAGAACAGCACAATAATGAGCTCTCCGAAACTGAATCCGCTTGAAATGCAGGAACTGAATAACCTTGCGGAACAGCTGGAAAAAATGGCAAGACGCTGACACCAAAAACATTTTTATTGTCGTTTGCGTTGTGTTATTGGATTGGAGGGATTTTATGGCTGACGAAAAGTACATTCAGTTTGTCGCGAATTATGATGACTGGGTTTCAATCAAGAAACTCAAGATAGAGGCAGTCACCGACCCGAGAACTATTATGGAGTTTCTCGCTTCCCTGACAACCAGCACGGATGCAAAAATCGAGGCGAATTTGCGCAAAATTGTTGACCTCGCGAAGGTCGACAAGGCAATTGATGAGCTTGGGCTTGGAAAAAAGGACACTGGAAGGGCTTTGGAAGAAGTCGGCTCGAGAAAAGTGAATGCGGTTATCAATGAAGTCACTGATTTGCCGCAGTTCCAGAAGGGCGAACAGAAGGAACTGCAGCAGTTCTGCAAGGTGTATGCGATGAAGAAAGCCCTGAAGCAGTGCGCATTGGAAGTCGATTACACCAACGTGAAAATTCCCGGAATGAAAAGATTAATGAAGAAGAAAGATAAAGAGTGAATGAATGTTCGAGCCCTTGAGCGCGGAAATCTGGTTCAGCCATTTCGTGCAGTCATTTTCAAATTCCTCCGCCGACTATTTTTTCCTCGTGCTGACTCAATTGGGAAACCCGATGCTCTGGATTGCATTGTCCGCATTTTTGTACTGGAAGGGCGAGGAAAAGAAATCGTTTTTCCTCACCACAACAATTTTGTTCGCCGCGGCGCTGGTCGGGCTGCTCAAGCCATTGACGGCGCGTTTGCGTCCCGCGGCAGGCGAATTCGGGGTTCTTGTTTTTGAAAAGGATTCAATCTACTCCCTTCCGTCCGGGCACGCCACGACAATCGGCGGAATTTTCGGTTACTATTGGGAGAAGTTCGAGAAGAACGCAAAGTTCGGCGGGCTAATAATTGTGCTGCTTGTTTTGTTCTCGCGGGTTTACCTCGGCGCACATTTCATTGGGGACGTCATTGTCGGAGGCCTGTTCGGTTTTTTGATTGGAAGGACAATACATTTTGTTGAGCAGAAGTTCGCGAAAATAAAATTCAACCAGAAGCGCGTGCTCGAGGAAATCGGCTTGGTTAGCGCAATACTTTTGGGCATAGTGGTTTCGCTCGCATTGCGCGACTTGGCGATTGCGAGCGGATTTTTGGGTTACTTCGGCGGAGTGTTCGCGTTCAAATTAATGAACATGGATTCCGTGCGGCTCTCTGGAAAAAAACTCTGGGTAAAGGAAATAATCGGCTTCGCCGGGCTTGGCGGGATTGTGGTGCTGACGCAGTTCAGCGTGGTTTCAGCCGAAGCCTATTTCCTCGCGGGCGCCTGGATAACCTTTGCATACCCTGCTCTTTACGAGAGAATCGCAATAAAACGCGGTTCGGCCGCGGCTCATTAAATTTATAAACACAACAAAATCCAATTAGGTAATACATTTCTTGCCGAACCCCCCTTAGCTTAGAAACCTTTTGACAAAAGGTTTATCAAAACCATAAGCTAAGGGGTGTATAAGGGCAAAAACCCCCCTTAGCTTAGTAGCTAAAGCGTCCGGCTGTAGAACAACCCTTTTCTCTTTTAGGAAAAGAGAAAAGCGTTGACGGAAAAGAGGAAAAAGCTTTTTTGCCGTTGGCGTCAATTTCCGTTTGCGGAAACAAAGTCGTTGCGGAGTGCAGCGACCGGAAGATCCCCGGTGCAAATCCGGGAGGGGGGATTGTACTCTTAGCACCATCCCCGATGGTTTTTAAATAAGTAGGTTGCCATAGGTAATTATAGGTTACCTATTATTGGAAGGAGATGAAAACCTATGGCACTCAACATTGATTTGTATAACCATTCGGAAAGGCTTGAAAAAGGACTGCAGGAATTTTCCGCAAGTAATGATTGCAGGAAGCAAGACAAAGCGGACATAACCGACTATCTCAATGAAATGTCCGCACAGGGAATAACTGCGGGGCGTGTGCAGAAGCAACTCTATGTTCTCAGGTCGCTAACACAACTCACAGACAAGACTCTCAGGAAATGTGAAAAGAAAGACATTATGTCAATCGTGAGAAAGATTGATGCAGTGAAAACGCACAGCGACTGGACTAAGTATGAAAGGAAAGTAATTCTGAAAAGGTTTTATCGCTGGATGAATGGAGGGGAGAAACATCCTGAAAAAGTTGAATGGCTAAAACTGAAGGAGCCAAAGAACAGCATTCTACCTGAAGACTTATTGACAGAAGAAGAAGTGATCAAGCTCATTGACTCTGCGAAATATATCCGCGACAAGACATTCATATCAGCATTATATGAAAGCGGATGCAGGATTGGTGAGATGCTCACGCTCCAGATAAAGAATGTTTCTTTCGGACAGCACGTGACGGCGCTGCTTGTTGCCGGGAAGACTGGCCAGAGAAGAGTGCCTCTTGTTACTTCAACAACATATCTTTCAATGTGGATTCAAAACCATCCTTACAGAGATAATCCGGAAGCTCCGCTTTGGGTGAACATTGTTGATAAGTGGCACCCGAAAACAATCAACCACATGAGCTATGAAGGAGTAAAGAAAATGTTGAGGGTTACATTCAATAAAGCAGGAATAAAGAAACGGCACAACCCTCACATGTTCAGGCACAGCCGAGCAACTGTGCTTGCGAACAATATCACCGAGGCCCAATCAAAACAGTATTTTGGCTGGACCCAATCCAGCGATATGGCAGCTCGTTATGTCCACCTTTCAGGAAGGGATGTTGACAGCGCAATAATGAAAATGCATGGCATCAATACTGTCGAGGAGGAAGAGCAGATAAAAATAAAGCAAATTTCATGCCCGCGCTGCAGTTGCAAGAACCCATCCAACTTCAAGCTTTGCCAAAGGTGCGGAGGCGCATTGAGCATAAAGTCCGCGGTTGAGTTGCAGGCCGATGACAAGGGCAATGCCCTGGAATTCATGCAATCAATGCTTGGCGATATTCAGAAGCTTCAAGGGCAAGGGGTTGATTTGCAGGAGTTTGGCCAGTTCATGAAGGTCTGGCTTGAGAAGAAGCAACTGCCCGAACAGAAGGAAAAGCTCCAAATTCAGGAGAGGTGATAGAATTGGCATAGTAAAGAATGTTTTTTTGCCCAAAATAGCTTTTACGCACAGTTTTTTGATCAATACAATTGCTTTTGATGTAAAAGATATTTTTACCGACAGATTACATCAAATCAACACACTACCTGTTATGATTGGGGTTAAAGGCACTCAATATCTTCTGCACACATTAAATCTTATTGCATTTGGATATCTGCTTTTTTTTGTTTTTATAGGAGTTTTTCCGAAATCAGCCCTTTTTTTAAATCTAATTGCCGTTTATGCCTTTTATTTTATAACTAAATTAAGTAACACAAAAATTAACCAAACTTTTTTGTACGACATTATTATTGACGGGGAATTTATTGTTTGGGTGCCTTTGGCATTACTTGGGCTTTATATATTGTGAATTTGAAAGCATTTTAAATTGTTGTTTTCAAATAGTATCTTAAAGGGGCTAACAATGGGGCAAGGAGAAAAATTTATTAAGAAATTTGAAAATGACGAAGAATTCAGGAAGTTTGTTAGTGAAAACTATAAGAAAGTAATAAGCGGTAAACTTGGGTATGACGAATATCTTGATATAATTAACAGCAAACTTGGTGGATTAATATGGATAATTACGGGGAAGAGAAATTTTATAGGGACTTATTTGCAAGAAAAGACCTGGCTTATGAAGAGGCAAGAGAAGCAATAACTGATTTTTGGAGAGGGTGGAGACATACTCCAAAAGGCATAAAAGAATCAAGGCAACAGGAAATCTGGTCTGCCCAAATAGTAATCTCTGCTTTTTTTGAATATGATCGCGAGGATTGGGCTTGGAAAGAAATCGAATATTTAGAAAAAAATTACCCTGAAGCTGATGTTGATGGAATAAAAGGGAGGGTGTATTTTAGTCGGGGCAATTACAAAAAGGCTATTGGTTATCTAGAGAAATCTTATGCAAAGACTAAAAGTATGTTAACGATGGAAGAAAACCTTATCCCCTGCTTGCTGGAATTAGGAAGAGCCAACGAAGCTGAAAAAAGAATAGCCGAGTATAAATTGTATAAAGAAAAATATTTTGAAAAAAAAATAAATGAGGAAATGAAGATCGAGGATTGGAAAAAACAATCTTATGATGGGGTGATTAAGAGGTTTGATGAATCCCTTGAAAGAGTCAAAATGGGCAAGGAAGTAGAATATTTGCTGCCCTACGGAGTTTTAAAAAAAGATAAAAACAGAACCAGCAAAGAAAGCGGAGGGGTAAAATGAACCAAGAAAATTCACCCCCTACAAAAAAGAAAGTCTTCTGGCGCTCTGCGATGAAGGCATCCCTTGTAAATTACGCCGCCTTGGTCATTTTCGGGATGCTACTTGTTGCATTTGTTCTGCCTCAAGGAAGCTTCTTAAATGCCATGCTATCAGCGATGAAAAACCCTGCAGAACTTTGGGGGTTGATTTTGATTATTTCCTTCTTGAATGTGCTTGATGTTATCATCCTGACAGCAGTTCAGATGTTCTGGACACAGTTCAGCTACCTCGAAGCAATAGGCACGCTCTCGCTTGTCATAGGATTTTTCCTCATCTTTATCGCCAACATTGTGCTGTTCTACGTTGCAATAAAGAAAGCCTTCAGTGCAGTTGGAGTTAACATCAACGCAATGCAAGTAGTGAAAATGGTTGCAGGGCCAGCAACAGCAGCCATGTAGGAGTGAGAAAATGATTTATGAAAGTTCTTTGATGAGTTCGCCTGTTGAAAATACTTTGACAAGGGACTGTTCTTTAAGGTCGGCGTCCTGCGACCAGAGTGGGCACCTTAGTTTTAATGCAAGGGCAAGATATGGCGCATCCTTGATATCAGGAGTTATTTCAAGTGCTTTATCAAGCAGCCCGAAATACTCTTTTTCTGAAACAACTCTTGTCTTAGATGCTTCAAACAATTCTTTTAGGGAAGACATTACCTGTTTCTCGCTTTTGCCGAGCCTTTTCGAGAACTCGCCCGCATATTTCATGATTTCGGTTTCAACAAAATCAGGTGTGAAAAAGCTTGGTGCGTTGGCTGAAAGCAGAATCTTTCTGGTGGTTGAATCCTTGAGCAGTGCAGAAACAAACACGTTTGCATCTACAACAATTACCGACAATGGCAAAGCATCACAACCTTCAACTTATGACTTCAGACCGTGCCTTGCCGCAATGCCCTTGTTTATTTTGCGCCCGAATTCGATTGCGTCTTCCTCAGTTAATTCGCTGTTCCTGGTCAGTTCATCAAGCTTCTTGAGGACTTTCAGGCGCTTCACCCTTTCCTCCAAAAACTGCCTTGTTTCCTCGCTCCAGTTGACTTCCTTTATCTCGTTCATCTCAGCCTTAAGCTTCTTTGAAACCGCCAATGTAAGCGTAGCTTTTTCCACTTTAATGCACCTCCAAAATAATTACACTAATAATAGTGCATTTAGTGTATTTAATCTTTACGGTGGTAGTTGAAATTAGCGAATTATTGCCTATGTCTGCTATAGAAAGCATAGGTTTATTAATTTCAATTCACTTACTTAGTGCATGCCATTTGCAAAAGGGGTAACAACTATCCAAATCAGCCCGGAAACAAGGGACAAGCTCAAGGCCCTTGGAGCCAAGGGCGACAGCTACGACGACATAATACAAAGGCTGCTGAAAAAGGCGAAATAACTTACTGCTTCTTGACAAAACAATTAAATATAACTTAGCCTATTACACTTATAGCAACCTATGAAAACCTATGCAGGGTTGGTACTTGGAGCCCCACGTCGGGAGGGGGGATGGTATCTTTGGGGTCAGTCCCCGACGGTTTATAAAGCCTACGGGGGCCATAGGTATATACCTATGGTCTCCATAGGTTATCCGGCTTGAATAAAAAAACCGGAGTTGATACCATGGCATTGGAAATAGATATTTACAATTCCTCGGACAGGTTCGAGAACGCGCTTGCAAACCTCAAGGTGAGCAAAGAATTCCTGAAGAAGGACATAGACGACATAACTAGTTTTGTCAATGAAATGAGCGCACTGGGAATCAAAACAATAAGGCTGAACAAGGAAGTATATGTTTTAAGGGCCTTAAGCAGGTTGAAAAGCAAGGCCTATCGGGACTGCGACAAGAACGACATAATTGAACTAGTCAGAAAAGTGGAGGCTGAAAAGAAGCACACCCTTTGGACAAAGTACGACAGAAAGGTGGTTCTCAAGCGCTTCTACAAGTGGATGAATGGGGATGAGGAAATTATTATCAAAAAAGAGAAGTATTACAAATTGAATCCTGAATGGCTGAAGCAGATAACAACATTCGGAAACCAGGTGGCAAGCGATTATGAGAAAAATGAGGTGCACCTGAAAGGCCTGCCGTGAATCAACTGTTTGGTTGACTTGCGTTCAACCGCAGCTATATTAATAGACGCCAGAGAGATAATTTATTACGGCATTAAGTTCATTTTTTTTAAGTAGCGGGGGTTTTAAATGAGGTATAAAAGAAATTTTTTGTTAACAACAAGTTTTATTATTCTATTTTGCTCGATAGGTTTTGTTGTTGCACAAACAACTCAAATTGAGCCACAAAACCCACAATCCATTGCAACATCGACGATATCTCCAAATAATGAACCAAATGGAGTTACTGGCCCATCTCAAGCGGGAACTGTGGAAGTATATTCCATTACAAATTCTTCGGGTTCTGGATTGGGCGATCCAAATCCTGCAATTGAAGGAAGCCCTGCCACAAATCCGGGGCCTGCAATAGCCGGTTCAGGGGGCGTTGGGGGAATTTGCAGAATTGTTGCCGGCAAAGAAGAATGCCAGGCATATAAGAGCATCGAAATCGATGCCGGTGAAATTACAGCTGAGAAAATTCAAACACAAATTACTTTGCCGCCAGAAGTAAAAGGAAAGCACGTACCAATAATTGATGTAAGTGTAGCTGCTGCAATTGACAAAGCACTTGAAGACAATCCAGAACAATTATTTCATTTAATAATTGTTGTATTTTATGGAAAAAACGGCGATGAGGCAATTACTGACCAGGCAATGATTGACAACGCAACTAAAACCCTTGCTTCTGACTTTAATGCAGTAATAAGAGAAACCAATCAGGAAGAAAGGGAAATTTTTGTTGATATGCCTGCAAACAGGATTGATGCTTTTCCAGAGGCTTCCTCAGTTATGGAAATTAGGTTTGACCCCGCCTTTGCGATGCCGTATGCTATTGAACAGGTTACAGTGCAAAATGCTGTGTCAAATGATAAAATCCCGATAAATGAGGCAAATTCGATTAACGCAGAACTTACAATCAATGGCAATAACATTTCAATTGAAATTTCAAAGAGCGTCAATGGAATTGTGATAAATTCCAATGGAGTTTCTGCAGAAACAACCCAGATTATAAAAATTGACAATGAGGGGCTTAAACTTGATGGAAAACAAGTGCTGCTCCTGCCTGATGATGCAGTCCAGCAAATTAATGATGGTTCAAATGCAAAGGTCAAGGAAATCGGATTAAAAGTTATACAGGATGTCCCCGTATATGAAATAAAGCTGGTTCAGCAGGCAAAGATACTGTGGATAATGCCGGTGGAAATGGATGTTAAAACAACTGTAAATGCTCAAACAGGGGCAGTTGAATTAGTTGAAAAGCCCTGGTGGAGTTTCTTGGTGGGATGACAGTTGAAACCTCTACAAACAAAGATATTTGCAATAATTATTTTTTTGGTATTGTCTTTAGCATTAACCTCTGCTGAAGAATTAAGTGCTTCGGTTGTAATATCGGATGAAACTGATGCTAATTCACAAACACAGGCAACTGCCGAAGCGACTTCAATTGTATTTCCTAATATGGATAATATTGTAAAAACAGACGCAACTTTTGATCTGCCAAGTATCACTTCAAATGCCGCAAGCGGAGAATCTTCTGAGATAATTACAGGGCCGGATTCAATAATAACGGAATCCTATTCAATAAATGACCCTTCAAAGGAAAATATTGTGGTTCCTGACTTTGTTGATTTTAACTTTCCGGAAAAAAGGCCTGTTGCAGAGGCATCAACTGACTTAGAAAAACCTTTACCAAATATATTAACAACGGCAAGTGTGGTCCAGCCTGCAGATGCAGATACCTGCAGTGGCGCAACCGATGATTTATTCAGCTATATCTACAAATCTTACATTGATAACAGCAGCGATGTTGATTGGTATAGGGGATACAAAGCAGGGACAAATACATTAAGATTTATCCTTGTGCCGCCTTACAACAGGGATTATGATATTGCAATTTATGACAGCTGTTCTGGAGGCATAATTGCTTCATGCACAGCAGGCAGTGGTACAACAGAAAACTGCACAGCAACTGTAACTGATTACTTCTATGTAAAAGTTTATGGATATAGCAATGCTTATAGTGCCACTGCACCCTATCGCATAACTGCAAAGGATTCGGGGAGCTGCAGCGGCAGCATGACTGCTGGCACTCTTTCAAAAAGCACATATTTGTGTAATGATACAATAAGGGTGGATGATACAAGGCTATACAATAATAGCAGCAGCACAATGTACCATTATTTCTATCGCGACCTTTATACTTCAGGAAATAATTATTATTCGGAATATGCAAGCTCCAGCTATTATTCCATACCCCCCAGCTCCTATTACTGGTGGTGGACTGAATTCTATCCGCCTGCAAGCGGAGGATGGCCAGAATCAGGGAGCTATGCCACAAGAGGATACACCATCTATTGGTGCGGCAGCAACATTCAAACTACAAGGACTTTGATATATCCAAATGTTTCCTGTACCGCAGGAACAATAGTCGGATATAATGGTACGCCTTCAAAATCCTCTTATGCCTGCAACGAAAATATTGTAACACAAAACCATACTTTTTCAAATACAAGCAATACCTACACTTACAATTACACGCTTTATTACGAGTTGCGGGATCCGAATAATAACATTATAACCTCAGGCAACAGCCCTAACCAGTCGCTTTCTCCCGGCTACGGAGCAGGCTGGACCCTTACATGGTATCCACCGGCAGGAGGGTGGCTGACAAGTGGCACGTACACAGCAAAAGTGTGGACTTCAGGAACTTTTTCAGATGGGAGAAATGCAACGGCATATAGTTACGCCTATCCTTATGTTCCAACTGCACCGTGTGCAAATTGTTCTATAAGCGGCAGCGATGGCTCACCATCAAAATCCTCCTTTAAATCATATGAAAATATTATAACGCAGAATCACAAGTTTACCAATTCGGGCAATCAGACATATAATTATACTTTCAATTATGAACTGCGTGATTCGGGTAATAACCTCGTTTCTTCAGGGAACAACCCGAACCAGTCGCTTTCTCCCGGCTATGAGGCAAGCTGGACTGTAACAGCCACTCCACCTGTTGTCTGGCTGCCGGTAGGCACATATACAATGAAAACTTGGGTCTCAGGAACATGCACTGATAACACAAGCAAAACTGTTTACTCTTATGCTTATCCGTCTGTTGAAAGCACATGCTATGCAACCTCAGTATCAGCATCTGTTTACCAGGATGGTCTGTGCACCAACTCCATAATTACAAAGCATAAATTTGCGAACTATGGCAATCTCAATATTCCATATAACATAAATTTCTACCTGTATGACCCTAATAATTCTTTGATGGGCACTGGTTCCAACTCTTATTCATTTGACCCTAAATATAATAATGAGTGGACCGTAACCTGGAACCTTTCAAGCGGCACATGGAAAGCAGGAACTTACAGGGCTGAAACCGTTCTAAATGGAACATGTTCAAATGGGCAGAGCACCACTGCTTCAAATTCCACAAACCCTTCAATGCCTTCAAGCTGTACTCCGGGCAGTTGCAATGGGGCAATTCACACAAATGTCAAGGATGGCTTGGGTCTCAATCTGCAGAACGCAAAAGTTTACAAGGACGGTTCTTTTTATGGCGCGACAGATGGTTCAGGAAATATATTGATGGGAACTAGCAGTCCGGTGTGTGGCAGCAATTATAATGTCGCAGTTTATTGCCCTGAAGGAACCTATTGCGGAAGCCAGTCAACAACTATTGATTTTCCGGATGATGATGATTACCTTGATTTCAGCTGCACAATGTGCCAAAGCAGCGCGCCAAAATTAAATGTTACGCTTTCGGCAAACTTTTCCTATTACCTGAATGACCAGATTTCCCTCTCAATAGCCGTAAAAGACAATTCCGGCAGCCCTACAGATGCCTCCCTGTCAATCTATAATCCATTCACAAATTCCACGGTTTCCGCAGCAACAAGCGGCGGCTCTTACACTTATAACACAACAGCGACAAAAACAGGCTCTTACGCTTATTCAGTTTCCGCAGCAAAATCAGGTTATCAGGGCGGTTCTGCAAGCAGGGCTGTTTCTGTAAGACAGTTCAACGGAAGCATTCTTGTCGATGTTGACAACCTAAAAGGAAACCCCATAAACAACGCCAAAGTTTATGTTGATGGAATTTTTAAAGGCTCAACAGTGGGCAATGGTCAGGCAACAATTTCCTCAGACAAAGGCAACCATTCAGTTTCTACATATTGCCCTGACAGCAGCTACTGCGGAACACAAAGCATTAATGTAACAGGAAGCCATTCGCTTTACTTTGACTGCTATTGTGTTTTGGACTCAGACCTTGATGGCATAAGCGACGATGATGAATCATTGATCGGAACAGACCCAAACAATGCATCAAGCAATCTAACTTCCATGCTAAGCAGCCAAAAGCTCAGTACAGGCTGCTTCAACCCCCTTGCGGTATTCCTGCCAAGCTCAATGTCATCAGAACAGAAGAAGAGTTTTGTAAACTCAATGAAAACAATGGATTATTCGCAGCTAAGCGCTTTTGAAACGGGAAACAATGCAGGAATAAAAAATGTTTTAACCGCAGCCAGTGTTCCCTCAAGTCAGAACAGCTTCGTTTCTACTGACTTTAGGAATGCTTATATAAAAGCCAAGGATGTTAATGCATTCACTTCTGCGGATGGTACCGTAGTAATTGTTTTGAATGATTCCGCAGGCAACACAAGCATTGTCATAAGCGCGGCGCATTGTTCAGGAATTGTTATAGGTGCTGTTGATGGCGCGGTTTCCGGTGCAGTTGACGATCTGAGTTTTGCGGCCGCTGTATTAAAAGGGCTTGTTTATTATGCATTCCACTTTAAGGAAATTGGTGAAGCCATAAAGCCGGTATTTGACTTCTTTACCTATCTGCCGCAATTGTTCGGGAAGCTTGGCGACATAATTCATGATGTGACGATTGACATACTGAAGAAGGGGGCGCAGTTTAATTACTGGAAAAACCTTACAGACAAGGAAGATTATGCTGCCTTTGAAGTTGGCTTCCTGCAGGGGTACACTGTCGGCTATGTGGCAGAACAAGCAGTACTTTTAGGCAAAATTGCAGAGTGGACAAAAGTAGGGGAGTTGTTCAAGGGAATAAATATTACCGAAAAGGGCGGAGCGCTCATAGGAAAGGCATTTGAAGCATATTCCCGAATCGCCAGTAAATTTGGTGCTGCCATTGCCAATAATTTGAAAGGGTTTAGGTTAAAGATTTTTGAGTGGACATCTGGACCGGCACAGGACTTTGCTGCGCGTTTAACCAAAATGTTTTCAAAAACCAGCGATGCCGATGATTGGTTGTATAAATTAGGGGCAAACGCCGAACAAGTGGCCGCGAAAGGCGAAAGAGTGACACAAAAACTAATAGCTGATTTAGGGCAGGATGCAGCAGAGAAAGCCATGGGCAAACTGGTTAACTCACAATATGGGCGGCTTGCGTTGGAGCAATGGGGGAATGAAAATGCAATAAAGCAATACGCAAAAATGTTTGAGGAGTTTGCAAGCTATCCCGACAAGATTACGAGAATATCTACAAAATTTTCAATGGAATCCGGAGGGGCAATGGAAAAACTTATGGCAAATTTTGATGAATTAGAATCTTTAAATATAACGGGATTTAGCGATTGGAGAAGAGGGGTAATAAGTGGGGCTGCCGAAGGTTTGTCTTACGAGTCGGATATTGCAATAATCATAAAAAATAAGGGCTACACTATTGAACAATTAGGGCGTAAAGTTACTACTGGAATTGGCGATACTGAAATTGATAATATATTTAATGTTGGCGCTAAGAAAGTTGCTGCCGAAATAAAGAGTGGTGATCCGATGCGATTTTTAGATACAGAAAGGGGTTACCTGGATCAAATGAAGAAATACAAACAATTTGCAGCTGGAAACGGCATTGACGAAGTATGGCTAATTTCCAAGCAACCTGTGCCTTTTGAAATTAAGCAACAATTTGAGAATATTGGAGTAATAGTAAAATGGGCGGGGGAGATATAAATGGGCGTTGCTATCCTAACAAAATTTAAAACACAAAAAGCAGTTGACATGGAAAAGCTTTATAGCTACATAAAGCAAAATCTGCTATTAAAGTATTCAACGGATTTTGGAATTATACTGAATATTGTATCTAGCCCAGCCATTGATTTTACCAAGCTGACTTTTTCCATTGGAAGTAGTAAGAAGAAAGATTCGACCCTTATTGGCATTATGGTGCCTTTTATGTCGCTTATCAGAGATCCAAAGGATTTAGTGCCCCTTCTTGTTGAAATTTCAAAATTAGTCTATGAAATTGCTGAGCCACAATTTGGATTTTCTGCCCTTGAAGAAGATTTTGAATATCCAAATTATGATCTTGAATATGAAAGGATAGGCTGGCTAACCTTTTTTGGTCCAGAACTTGTCAAGAAATATGGCAAAAAGAAATTGCTGAATGCACCCGCGTATAAAGTTGAAGAACTTAAAGATGGCGGCATTATGATTAGGGCAAGCTATGGGTCCGCATTAACATGCTTTCCTACCCAAGAAGAAATTAGAGAAAAAAAACTCACAAATGAACAACTTGTCATATATGACGAAGATGCAATGAGGAAGAAAATTTCAGAATATCTGAATATAGGAGTTAAAAATTAGGTGAACAAAATGATCTCACATGATTTTGTAAAAGTTTGGAGTGAAGCGAAAATCTACTGGATTGCTTTGTTGTGCATGACCTTGCTCAGCAGTGCGATCATATTGGGAACTGGTTTTTCAATGCCGGGAATAATAAAAGAGACTGGCAATGTTATGCTTATCCTATCAAGCCCCGTACTGTTTTTTGTCGGGGGGCTTTTAGGAAATGTTCAGGGAATTCTTTTAATTTACCTCGCATATCTTCTCGGAAGAAAGCGCGCGGGCAGGGCGGCCACGGTTATCTCATGCCTTGCATTTTCGCTTTTGTCAACAGTTTTATTTTATGGTTCGCTTGCGGTTTTAAGCATTGTAATGACAGGCTCGATTGAGCCTGTTGAAGAAATATTTGCTACAACCCTGATTTTGGTAATTGCATGGTTTGCTTTTAGCGCACTTATATACTCTGCACTGCACTTTTTAGGGGGGCAAAGCGTTAAAAAAGAAGAAATTAGGCCAGGAATGATCGGGATTGTGGGGAAAGCGGACTTCGCAGGCTTTTGGGTCAGGCTTGGGGCAAGAATTCTGGACGAGATAATAATCTGGGCCACATTAGTTTTGGTTGGTTTGCCTATTATGATTCTTATCCCAGGTGAACTTTCAGGGCTAATCCTGATTGGGTGGATTCTGATATGGATGTTCCTGTACCAGCTTTACTTCATTTACTTCCACAAAAAAACAGGCCAAACCATCGGAAAGAAATTTTTTGGATTAAAAGTCGTAAAAGAAGACGGAAAAGAACTAACTTGGGTTGATTCTATAATAAGGTGGTTTGTCCACGGCATTTCGGATATGGTTTTATTTTTGGGAAATATTTGGATTGCAATAGACAAAAACAAGCAGGCATGGCACGACAAGGCAGCACACACTTATGTGGTAAAAAACCAAGATAAGATAAATTATTACGGGATAGTAGGAATTCCGCTTTGTTTGCTTATACTTTTCATGCTTGCAGGCATTTTTTTGCCAAACGACATTCAAGAACCAGGACAAATCATAATATTGCCTATATTCAACAACCAAAGCGAACTCGCTGACGCTGAAATAATAATAGATAATTATTATGCCGGTAAAATAAGTTCCAGCAACTGCGAAAATGGCCCCTGCTTTATGCCAATTAATCTTGACAATATCCCTGAAGATGATCGCCACACCGCATATATCCTGACAAAAGAAACATGTTTCTTCTGGCCAATAGAAGACCAAGACCTGCAAAGCATGATTGGCAACAAAGAAATTGTTCTTGCGAAACTTTTGGGCGAAGAAAAACCAATAAGCGCATGCATTTCAGCAAAAGCAAAAACAATCAACAAACCGGAACAAGAAACAGCAATTGCCGCAAGCGAGGTAATCCAGAATGAGTAATAAGAAAAAGTATGCTTTTCTAGCGGCCTTATTGCTAATCTCTTTAAGCTTCGCCAATGCACAGACCAATGCGGAGGTTTCTGTAAGCAATACTGCCTTCGACTTAAACCAAAGGTTAGTAATGCCTCTTGAAAATTCACCGGTTGAAATGCCTGTAATCAATTCAGTACCAGCCATTGATTCGTTCTCTCCGGAAGCAAGAACAATTGCAATTTCCACCAGACAAAAACAGAATTTTGGTGTAACTGTTTCTGATGCGGACAATGATGGTTTGATGGTAAAATGGTATTTTGATGGCAAAGAAGTTGCAACCGGCAGCAATTATTTATTCGGTGCGGAAAAGAGAGGCACCTTTGAAGTTAAGGTTGAGGTTTCTGATGGAAAAGCAAGCACTGCAAGGAAGTGGGTTTTGAATGTTGAGGAAAAAAAACCCCTCGTCTCTGATGCAATTAAAATAAAGCAGAAAATAGGCAAAGAGCTTGAAAGTGAAATTGCCGCAAAACCCGATAAAAATATCAGAGTGCTTGTCAAAATGGCAGATGAAGAAAGCCTAAACAGGTTTGCTGCTAGTATTGAATCCGAAGGAGGAAAGACTGAGGGCAAATTCATGTATGGGGGATTGATAGTTGCAGATATTCCTGCCAAAAAAATCGGGAAAATTGCATTGGATAATGCGGTTGAAGGCATTTATCTGCCAAAGGTTGTTTACCCTTCCCTTGACACCAGTGTTTCCCAGATTGCTGCTCCTGAAGTGTGGGCAAAAGGATACAGAGGGGGCAGTGCAAGGATAGCGGTAATTGATACCGGCATTGATTCAAGCCATCCAATGCTGCAGGGAAAAATAGTGCTGGCAAGGGATTTTACTGACAATAACAATGTAAGTGATTTAACAGGCCACGGTACCCATGTTGCGGGCATTGCCGCAGGAACAAATGCAAATGGAGGGAATTATGACGGAGTAGCTCCCTCAGCACAAATAATGAATGCAAAAGTTTTCCAGCTAATTGGCGGCAATCCAGGTGCGTATACCACCGACATAATTGAGGCCATAAACTGGGCTATTGACCCGGACCAAAACCCCGCGACTGATGATGGTGCAGATGTAATAAACATGAGCCTTGGTGGCACAGGAACTGATCCTGCAATGGATGCTACTGTCAAAGCTGCGGTAAATGCAGGTGTCACAGTGGTTGTCTCTGCAGGCAATTGTGGAAACGGATGTCCAAGCTCGGACTGCGGAAGTTTCAGGGGGGTTACATTCCCGGGAAATATTGCCGAATCACTTACAGTTGGAGCAGTTGATGATTCAAATGCTGTGGCATGTTTCTCAAGCGGGGAGAATGTTTCAGGTGTTGGCATAAAGCCGGATGTTTCAGCACCAGGGGTAAGCATAATTTCGCCCTATCCGAATAACAGATATGCCTTTATGAGCGGCACAAGCATGTCAGCACCCCATGTTGCAGGTGCAGCAGCTTTGCTGCGCGATGCCAATCCATCAATAACTCCTGTCCAAGTAAAAAAACTTCTTGAATTAAATGCAATTGATTTGGGGGCTGCCGGAAAGGATACAAGCTATGGGAGCGGTATGATTTATCTTGCCGACATCATTGAGCCAAAGGCAATTTTGAGTGATTCATCGATTATAGCATCTGTTGAGCTTGGCCAGGTCTACAGGAAGACAATTAAAATATCCAATTACGGGACCAAAGACCTTGAGATTTATTCTGTTAATTCTGAATCCTGGATTGAAACAAGCCTTGAGAAGCAGATAATAAAATCAACAGAAACATCAGACATGAATATCACAATTAATTCATCTTCATTAGGGGTAGGAAATTATAATGGCAGCATTAATCTCATTAGCAACAGTACAATAAACCCAATTCCTGTAACCTTACAAGTAAATCCAACAAACAAGCCAACAATAAATTCAATAAATATTGAAAGGAATGTGTTCAGGGGGCAGGTACAGGATATTGTTGTTGATGCAAGTGATGATACAAGCGTTTCATCCGTCAGTGTGTGGCTAATTTACCCCGATGGAACTGAAAACAACCTGCAGCTTGTTCTTTCTGCGGATGGGTTGTGGAGATATCTGAGATTCCAGATGCCGACTGCACAGAGTGCAATGTGGGGTCCGTCAACATTAATAGTTACCGCCATAGATAATGAAAATAACACGAGTGTTTATGAAACAACCTTTGATTTGGTCAATTTTATACAAAGCCTTCCGCAGGAGTTTGTTGTAAATAACGAGGCTGCAATCGGGTTGGCATACAAAAATACTTCAGATACACTAAAACAGGCAAAAGCAACCTTTGAAGTGTTTGATAAAACCGGCATAAAAATCTCTGAAGGGGCAGTTTCTGAGGACGTCTACAGCAATCAGATTGTTGACCTGAATTGGGCCTGGCTTCCGAATGAGATTGGGAATTACTCGATAAGAACAACTTTCTTTGAGGATGGGTTGCGGATTGAGCAGAGAGACCAGAACATTGTTGTTCTAATTCCGGAGGCAATAAGCTCCATTGCTTTTTCAATGAGCCCGATGCAGGTTGTTAAGGGAGACCTGATAAATTATAACTTGATTGTAAACAGCAATGGCGCAGCAACAGTAGATGCGTTTGTTGAAATAAATATTTTGCAGAAAAACAATGTTTATGATGTGGCTGTTTCAGAGATTAAAACCGCGGCAGCAGGCGGTTCTGAAACCTTTGTCATTGGTAGGCAGTTCCTGCTGCCCGCAGGCGAATATACTGCAGTTGCAAAACTGCATTACGGAAACAGGGAAAAAACCGCGGCAATTGACTTCAACTCAACAACTCCTTCAAACGGAATAATTTCGTCTGTAACCCTGCCTGCGCAGATATACATAGACCAGAATTATTTGTTAGGAGTTGAATTCACCAATACAGGAAATGTGCCGTTGGATGTCCTGATCGAAGGTTTCGTATATAAGGATTCAGAGCAGGTGGATACAGTTGAATTCGGTGCAGCAAGGGTAGAAGCTCTTTCTTCGATGCTGTTTGAAACAGATTATAAATTCGAGGATCTTGCAGGCGACTATAATTTGCAGGTTATTGCATTATATGAGGGAAATACAGTGGACAACAATTCAGGCTTTTATGTTACTGATAGATGGATGCCATTTATTGGTCCAGTTTCATACCCCGTTTCAATAGGGCAAAACAGCCCATTTGTGGTGCAGGTTAAGGCAAAAGAGCACAGCAAAATAGGAAATGCCTTCCTTTCCGTTGATGGCGCAAATATTGCAATGAGGGAACTATGGCGGATTGATGCCAATGTTACATTGAATGCCACTTTTACCGGCACAGAGACGGCAAAAACATATAACTTTGCTTTTTCAATTTGCGATGAATTCAATAACTGCGCTTCTTCCGGCAATTATTCATTTAATGTACTTCCGTGTATAGGAAACCCTGTATTGATAGTTTCAGACGAAAACTACTTTGCAGGCCAGCTTGAGAGTTCCTATTGCGTGAGCCAATGGGGCAGAAGTGAAAGTTTGGTGCCCGAACTCCCATACCTTCAAAGGTTTGATGCAGTAATCTGGAGTGCCGGCAATGATACAAAAAATGTGGATGAAAATGATGCAATCGTTTTGATGGATTATGTCAAAAATGGCGGAAGGCTTTTGCTTGAGGGCGGTGAAATAGCCTATAAGCACAGGGACGACAATTTCATGCGGGAAGTTGCCCATTCAGTTTATGCGGAGGATTTCCTATTTACCACTGCAGACGCAAATGGCGGTGGAGCTACTTATGACAATTCAATTTCCGTTTCAGCCAAACACCCAGTAGTTTCTGGTTTGAGTTCATTTGATATTAATGCAGAAACAGGTCCATACCCTGATGCGGTCCTGCCTGCCAACGGCGGGGTTTCATTGGCAGACTGGAATTCAGGAAAGAGTGCAATGGTGATTTTCAATGATTTCAATGCTGCCAATGCAAGAGTTCTGTTCCTGCCATTCACATTCAATGCCCTTGAACAAAGTGTTCAAAATCAATTGCTGAACAATTCCATGAACTGGCTTCTTACAGATTCAAACATAGATTTGGGCGTTGATGATATTATTTTGCCAAGCTATGCAATAGAAGGAAATTCCCAAATTGATTTTTCCCTGACAAATGACCAAAGCACCCAACTCGAAGTTTATGTTGATGGCGGTTTGCGGCAGACATTGAATGTTTCCGGAAACACTGCTACAGCAAACTTGGCATTAAGTGCAGGCGAGCATACAATAGAAGCATTCATTAATCCAAGCTTTTCAATCAGAGAAAAAAACTACCTGAACAATTCACTTAAAAAAACATTCAGGGTTGCAACAAGCGAGGCTGATTTGGCAGTAATAGGTTTGACAATAACCCCTTCAAATCCAAAAAGTGGTGAAATAGTGGACTTTAACGCAATAATTGAAAACATTGGCGGCAGCGCAGCAAATGCAACGGTGCAATTCTTTATTGATGAAAATCTGTTAAATGAAAAGGCCATTAGTTTGAATTACAATGAAAACATAGTTGTGCCATTTGACTGGAATTCATATTTAGGGATTCACAACATCAGTATTGTTGTCAGTGCTCCAGTTGATTCAAATGCATTGAACAATGAGTTAAATGAAAAAATTTATGCATGCAACAAAGGGCTGGTTTTGGTTGTCGGGGATGATGATTCTGAAAGTTACACTTCTGATAACCCAAGTGGTGTCCAGGACATTGAACAAACCCTTCAAAATTTGGGATACTGTGCTGAGGCTTGGATGGAATCAGAAAAAGGCATCCCAAGTGTTGATTACCTGAACGGCTTTGATGCAATAATCTGGAGCAGTGGAAATTATTGGAATACAGCAATAGATGAAAACGATGTGGCGTTGCTTGGGCAATTTACCGGCAATATCCTATTCGAAGGCGCAGATATCGCCTTTGACCACGATGCGGACGCACTGATGCAGAACAGCCTTCATTCAATTTTCAATAAAGACCTGCTGCTTGACGGAAATACATCGGGCCTTATTCTGCAGCCACACGAGATTCTTGCAGGCATATCAGGCATTGACCTAAATGCTTCCTTATGCCCATACCCGGATTCAGTTTCACCTTCAGGTTCCCAGGGCATTGCCGGCTGGAATGACGGTTCAGGCTCAGCAATAACCGTTTTTGATGGAAACACAAACAAGAGCGTTTACTTTGCGTTTTGCATCGCTGCGGTGAGCGATAAAAATATACAAAAAAAATTAATAGCCAATTCAGTGGAATGGCTTACAAAGGAAGAGCAGAGCATACCAATTGCATGTTATAATGATTCGAACTGCAATGATTCAAACTCCTCAACAGATGATTTATGCATAAATCCCGGAATTCCCGCATCCTACTGTGAAAACAGGGAAATTAAAGTTGGCATAGTAAAAGTTTCCAAGGACACACTTGATGGTTTTATATTTTACAAGAATGCTGTATATTCAGGTGTTTCGAGCACAGCAATCAATACAGGCCATTACAGCGACAATACAAATTATTTCTGGAGAAGGCCAGTGCTTGATTTCAATCTTGTAGGAATGGGGCAGATAAGCAAGGCAACACTGTTCCTTGATTATCAATCTAAGACAATAAGCAATGAAACTTGTTCATTCGATTTGTACAGTGTTCCTTCATTGGGTGCATCAATTGACAAAACAGACTGGAGCACAACAGCATTTGAAAAAACAATTGACAATTGGTTTGGCAACACACTTGCATCAGACTTAACTGGAAATGTCGCTTCCGCATGGAATTCGGCTGTTAATGCAGGAAGGCAATACATTTCATTCCGCATAGAAATGGACAACGAAAGCTCGTACATATCAAAAACAGGCAAATGCCTTGTGTATTTCTATGACACTGCTGCAGGCGCCATTGACCCTTACATAATATATTCAACCTCTCCACAAAACAGTGCTCCGTTGATACTAAGCAGCTCTCCTTCAAGCAACCCATCAATAAAGGAGCTTGAAACGCAGAACTTTTCGATAACAAAGGCAGATCCTGATAATGATGCATCATCGACAAAATGGTATTTGGACAATGTGCTTGTGCTCAGCAATGCTGATTCATACACCTACACATCAAACTTCAATGCTGATTCATACACCTACACATCAAACTTCAATTCTGCAGGAGACCATAACATCACCGCAATAGTTTCTGATGGGCAGCTTAGCACTCAGCGAGAATGGCGCATCTCTGTTGCTGATATTCCTGCCGTTCTTGCAAAAAGTGATTCCTTGGATGGATATGTGCAGTACAGGAACGGCTCATATTATTCAGTTTCAAGTTCTGCCTTCTATGTCGGGCATTTCATCGGCTCTCCTTATTATTACTGGAGAAGAGGCGTCATTGAATTCGACCTCACAGGAAAAGGAAGGGTGCAGAACGCAACTCTTTTCCTTGATTACACAGGTAAAACTGTGGGCGGGGAAACCTGCACATTTGATTTATACAATATCCCATCACTCGGCAGCTCCATAGACAAAACAGACTGGAATACAAATGAATTTGCAAAGGTAAAGGACAACTGGTTCAGCAATACAATCAGCAAGGACCTAAACCTAGACATCACAGATACATGGAACTCTGCAATTGACAACCAACGCAACAACCTCACAATCAGGATTGCCATGGACAACGAAAGCACATATATATCCGTAACAAACAAGTGTGGCGTTTATTTCGCTGATTCCTCGCCAACAGGCAGCTATCCGCACATAAAATACGTATCTTAAATTATAGTAAAAGATTATGTTTTTTTGGGTGCATGAAAATGAAATCAGCATTAATTGTTTATATTATTTTTATGACATCCTCCCGGCACTAAAGTGCCGGGTTTCCCTGTAGGGCGACAAAGTCGCCAATGAATGTTTGGTAACTACGTTGCTTCGCAACGTACTCGTTCGTGGTTTGCAAGTCTACGCTGCCTACTGTTCTCGCGAATTTACCGCGAGTCCACAAGTGCCCCTTTGGATATCTGAGCCTGTAATTGGGCACTTGTTTGAACAACTCGCGGGACGAGGCTCCTTTCAGGAGCTTCAAGCATTCGCTTGGGCTCATGCTCGGCTTCGCCTTTACAACANCATGCACATGCTCAGCCTGCACGGCTAGTTCTATCACTTCCATTCCGTGCCGCGCGGCTACGCCGCGCAGTATGCGGTCCGCTAAGACCGCATACTTTTCCTTCCTGAACATGCAATACCTGTACTTCGTCACCCACTGCAAGTGATAAATACACTGCGCAACACTATGCTGATATCTATTCAAATCGTTCATGAATGATTCCTCCAAGCGCGAGGGTATTTGCAGTACCCTATTCAGACATAACTGCAAAAGACAGAGAAGTTTCGGTGAACTTAGGGCGCCTGACTATGCCAATTGAGCGGAATGACTTGGTCCTAGTTTACAATCCGAATAAGCCAATGGAACTTGAGCTTGAGCAAAAGCTTAGTGAGCATGTTAATGTGCTTGGTGCAAGGCGGTTTGCAGCCATATCTGACAAGAGGGTAAATAGATCATTAATGCTGATTCCAATGCTTGAAAGCAAAGCAGGCAGGGTTATCATACCAAGGAAAGGGCAAAATATATGGGTTACACACCCTGATGAGTTGTATGAGAAATTGAAGTCTACGAAAAAAGAATTCCCACAGCATGGTGTTGTTGCCAAGCTGCCGATGCCAATAGAAGTCAGCGGAAAAGCACTCCCGAGTGCTGTTTTCTTCAACCCAAAAAGCGAGTTTCAAATAAGGGCAACGGTTAGGGCATTGCAGCCACATCTTAAAGCAGGGGCAAAGGAATTCACCACAGAGCAGCTTATGCCGCCACAAAAAGTACGTGGCACCGAAGGAGGGATTGAATTGAGATTCTACCATGCAGGAAGGACAGGCAGTTTGGTACACAGGAGGAGATGAATTATGACACAAAAATTCACGCCGAAGGCAATTATATTTGATTTCACTAGGACACTTTATGACCCTAACTTAAACAAGTTGGAAGAAGGTGCCCTTGATGTGCTCCGTGTGCTGCACAAAAAAATACCCCTTGCAATTTACGCCAAGGATAAAACAGGGAGAACGAGCGAGCTGGATGAACTTGGAATAAAAGGCTTCTTTGATGCCATCTTAGTCGTGAAGGAAAAGTCAGGCTCTGACATAAAGAGTTTGGCTGAAAAAATGAATGTGAAGCCGCATGAAGTTCTGCTTATTGGTGACAGAGTGAAGGCAGAAATTAGGGCTGGAAAAGAAGCAGGCTGCATGACTATTTGGCTCAAGAAAGGCAAGTTCGCCGGGGAAGAACCAGAAAGCAAGGGAGAGCAACCTGATGCCATAGTAAGCAATTTGAGGGAAGTGCTGGATCTTATAGCATTATAGGGCTTGCCTTGAACGGTGTGAGTGCCGGCAAATACAAAAATCAGCATTGAAAAAGTCAAGAAAAGTATGAATTACAAAAACCTAGAACTCGAAGACAAATCAAAAGTTAATTTTATGTTGCGGAAACAAGTTCGGTTTTCTTCATCCTTTTGGGAATCACTTTGTAGCATTTCCTGCCGCAAACCAGGCATTCGGCAATGAAAGTCGGTTTCTTTGTCTGCTTCTTGACGGTTGCGGTAAACTCCGCCTTTCCGCCATAGCCCTTCTTGTGCTTTCTGAGGTTTTGCCTTGTGCCCCAGGCCATTGTCCTTGCCTTCCCGGGCTTGAACTGCTTAAGCTTGTGGCTGGTGTGCGTGCCGCACTTGGTACAGTACATTTTCTGCTCTTTCGGAATATGCATCAAAAAACACCCTAAAAAGAGGTTATTTAATTAATAACAAGGAATCAGGAAAGTTTAAAAATCGTTAGTTGGCGGGGGGGTTCCTCGGCCCAAAGCAATGCCTTACTATCGAGCCAGCAGGCGAAGATAGTACTCGCTCCCAACCGGCGAAAGGGTTGTTGCGGGAAATCATTAAATATTGTAAAGCACATGGTTTTAGCATGTTAAAAGAGTTCATAGGGGGCTTTGCCGAACTTGTTTCGAGGCCGCTTTACTTCCTGCCCGCGCTCCTGGCGGGCATCATTAACCTTTTCGTAATGGTGGCGGTTTCGGAGAACAGCTTCAATTTTTTCATGCAGACGCTTGTACTGGGCAATGTTCCGGACGTAAACCTCTGGCAAATGCCTTTCTACATAATTAATTCTTATGGGCAGGACATAATTGCAATGCTCCTCGGAACCCTCGTTTCACTTGCTGTCGGCTTTTACATTCTTTACGTTTACTCCGCGCTGATTGCGGCAAAGGAAAAAGGAGTCGTGAAGGCAATCGCCGCAACCGCGAAAAAGATTCCCGAAATACTCGCGCTTTCGGTTTTTGTGCTCGCGGCCTTTTTTATTTACAGCACAATAGCATACTTTGTTTTCGTTGCGGGCGTTTCAATCGAGGCAATCGGCATAATACTTTTCATTGCGCTCCTCGCGTGGCTCGTTCTCGGGGTTTACTTTTTCCTCATGCTTGCCTTCACCCCGCTCTTCATGGTTCTGAACGGGACGAAGCTGAAAAAGGCGCTCGCGGAGAGCTGGAAGTGGAGCTCGAAAAGGCTTTTGCACATAGCGGTTTTCCTTGCCGTATTGTGGTTTCTCACCATGGCAATTGCAACGCTTTTCTCCATGATTTCGGAATTCGCGGGTTCTGATGAACTGGGTCTTGGCACACTAATGCTCGGCATGGCGGTTTCCGGGGCGTATTACAACATTACTTTCATAAAATACTTTTTGGCGAACAGGGAAAAAGCATAATGAGCAATTGCCCCCAGCCAAAAAAAATTTGCGCGGCATAAACGGTGAGTCTCGGTGACGGTAATAACAAAGCTCAAGCTCAAGAATTTCAAGTCCTTCAGGAAAGCCGAGATTCCGTTCGCAAAAGGTTTTACCGCAATTGCCGGCGCAAACGCATCCGGGAAAAGCAACATCCTTGACGCTCTTCTTTTTTCAATGGGAATAACCTCTTTGAAGCTCTTGCGCGCATCAAGGCTTACAGAGCTCGTAAACCACGATGCTTCGGAAGGATACGCGAAGGTCGAGCTTTACATTCAGGACAAGAGCGGCAAGGAAATCGAGGTAACAAGGCTCATTGACCGCCAGGGAAAATCTATTTACAAGCTTGACGGGAAAAGGAAAACGCTCAACGAGATACAATCGCTGCTTCTCGAGCTCGGCATAAACCCGAACGGCCACAATATTGTTGTGCAGGGCGACATCACGCGCGTAATAGAAATGAATGCAAAGCAAAGGAGGCAGATGATTGAGGAAGTAGCCGGCCTTCAGGAATTCGAGGAGAAAAAGGACGAGGCCCTGAAGAAGCTGGAGAAGGTCGAGCAGCGCGTGAAGGACGCGCATCTTGTCCTCGGGGAAAGGGGGGCTTATCTGCAGGAACTCGAGAAGGAGAAAGAGGACGCGCTTAGGTACAAAGAATTGCAGGAGGAGCTCAAGAGGTCGAAGGCAACGATACTCGAGGAGGAAATAAAAATAATCCGCAGGGAACTCGGGGCCGCGCGGAAAAGGCTTGAATCCATGGGGAAGGAAATAGAGGGCAAGAGGAACGACAGGAACGGGCTGCAGGAGGAGGAGCGCGAACTCGAAAAAAAGGTCGGGGAAATAACCACGAGGCTCATTGAGGCGGGCCAGAAAACTTACTCAAGCTTTGGAAAGGAAATAGAGCAGAGGAAAGGCCGGCTCGGCGTTCTGGAAGAGAAGTTGCGCGGCAAAAACGAGTCAGTTGAGAACGCATTGAAGAGGATTTTTGAACTCAAGGAAAGGATAAAGGAGCTCGGGAAAACGAGGTCGGAGCGCGAGGAAGAGCTGAAGAACGCGAAGGATTCGCTGGATAAAATCAACGGGCAGATATCCATGATAAAAGTTTCCGTTGATTCGAGGGCGCCCGGTTTCGAGAAGAGGAAGGACGAATTCAAAAGGAACGAGGCGCGCGTTTCCGAACTGAGGAAGGAGCTCGAGGCCGCAAAAGAAAAAAAGTTCGAAGCGATTTCGAAAAAGAATTCCCTGCTCAAGGACATTAAAGTTGCGGAAGCCTCATTGAAGGAACTTGAGGCCGCGCGAAAAAGGCTCGAGGAAAGGGCAGCGGAAAAATCCGCGATCGAGAAAAAAATCACTTTGCTTAATTCATCTAATCCCGCCTCAAAACTAGAGGCAAAGGAACGGGAACTCGAAGAGGCGCTCTCCGGAATCCATTCTATTAAGGGAAGGGTTGAAAGCATAGAGGAATCGCTAGCTGTTCTCGCGAAAGCGAAGGCGGATTGCCCCACCTGCGAAAAGCCGCTTGAGAAAAACCGCAAGGACGAAATAAGAGGGAAAAAGGAGTCTGAAATTGCCTCATTAAAGGCGAAAATCAATGGGCTGCAGGAGAAGAAGGAGCGCATCGAGGCTGAAAAGCAGAAACTGGGGATCGAGGAGAAGGAACTTTCTGAAAGCACGCACGCTTTGAAGCACTTTGCCGGAATAAATGAGGAGCTTTCTGCCTTGAAGGCGCGCATTGCCGGGAACAGGGAGATTGCATCCGCGAAAAGCCTTTCAGCGATGGAAGCCGGGGAGAAAAAGGCCATTGAAAACTCGCTTTCAGTTGAAAAGGAATTGCTGAACCTCGAGGCGAAGGTTATTGAGTTCAGGAAGAGCCAGGGCACAATCGAAATGTCGGACATGATGCAGAAAATGCACGAACTCAACGAGGAAAAGAGCGCCAAGCAAAGCGTTGTAACGAGGATTTCAACGGAAATAGATGCGGTTATCGGTGGAAAGACAGAGGCCTCGGAGCACGAGATAAAGCAGCTCGAGGCGCAATCAGGAGAGGCAAAAAAGGCAGTTCAGGAAATGGAGGAGCAGAAGAAAACAGGCGAAAAGGAACTCGCAAAAATAGAGGCCGAAATGGAGAAGTCCGCCAAGGCGAACAGCCTTCTGGATGAGGAGAAGCAGAGGCTCACGACGAAAATAACGAACATTTCGGAGAAGCGCGATTCTTTGGGGCTTAAGGCCGAGTCGCTTGAAAGGGAAATGAACGAATTCAACATCCAGCAGTCAAGGAACGAGGTAAGGATAGTGGATTTGGAGGAGGAGTCCAAGGATTACGCCAGCATAAAGCCCTTTGCGGAATTCAATCTTAACGAGCTGAAGAAAAGAATTCCGAACATAGAGAAAGATGTTGAGGGGCTTGGCGCAATCAACATGAAGGCGCTCCAGAACTTTGATGCGTACAAAAAAGAGGTTGAGGACGTGCGGGAAAAGGCGAACAAGCTGGATGAGGAACGCAAGGCAGTCGTTGAAATGATTGACAAGATTGAGGTGCGCAAATTCAATGTCTTCATGGAGTGCTTTAACCACGTGAGCAAAAAGTTTTCCGAGCTCTACTACACTTTCTTCAACGGCGAGGGAAAGCTCGGTTTGAGCGATGAAACCAACCCGCTTGAAGGCGGCCTCCTTATTCAGGCGAAGTACAAGGAAGACACCCTGAAAAGCATTGACGCGATGAGCGGCGGGGAAAAAAGCTTGACTGCGCTCGCGTTTTTGTTCGCGATACAGTCATTCGAGTCCGCGCCGTTTTACATTTTCGACGAGGTTGACGCGGCCTTGGACAAGGACAATTCGGTAAAGATCGGGGCCTTAATCAAGGGGCAGAGCGCCTTCAGCCAGTTCATTTCAATAAGCCACAATGACTCAGTAATAAACCAGGCGGACCAGATCATAGGGGTTGCGCTGAACAGGCAGAAAAGCTCGATAATAGGATTGAGGCTCGGGAAGCACGCCGGCGGCGCGGAATCCGAGAAGGCAACGCAAGAGGCTTCGGAAGCGTAAATAACCCACGCCTAAAGGCGTGGGCTTTCCGTCAACGGAACGAAAGCCGAAGGCAATAAAGGCCGAGGCTTCCGTTGGGTTGGTAAATAGTTACTTTTTTCCGGCCGCCCATCTGCCTGTTTTTTTCCTTTTATCCTTGGAGCCTTTTTGTGCGGAGAGCCCTTCGTTCCCCATTGATACCGGCAGGAGCTTTTTGTGGCTCTCGATTATTCCCTTCACGCCGCTCTCGATTTCCTTTTTCTGGGAATCGAGTTTCTTCAGCTCCGAATCAAGCTCTTCCTTGAGTTCCGAAACTTTCGACTGGTACTCTGAATACTTGCGGGAAAACTCTTCCTTGGTTATCGCGTTCTCCCTCAAATGCTTCTGGAGTCCCGCGGCACGCTCTTTGTAAGAATCAATTTCCGATGAGTATTCGTCCGCAGCAAGCAGGTGTTCGGCGCGAACCTTCCTCTCGCTCTCGAGCAGTGAAAGCTCGCCCTCGTACTTATCCTTTAGCTTTGCATGCGCCTGTGCGTCAATGATTCTTCTGGAGAGCGCGGCATCATTCTTTGCAAGCAGCTCCTTTATTTCCCTGATTTCCTGCTCAAGGGTCTTCTTTCTCCTTGAGGAGCGAATAACGGTAACCAGAAGCACTGAAAGCACTATGAGGACGGCAAGAAGAATGAGCGCCAGCCCGTAAAGCACGAGGTTCTGGGTGGAGTCCCTCACTTGAAGGGGGCTTCCCGAATTAATGCTGCCGGAGTTTCCGGAGGAGTCATCGGTTGAAACAATTGGCAGCGAAGAATACGCGGTTACCACTGCATTCGAGGCGTCAAAAAAGTTCTCGGCGAGGTAAATGAGGCTTATGCCGCTCTTCACGTTGTTTGCGGCATTCACGTTCAAATCGCTTTTATCGTAATAATTTGCCGAAGCCAAAAAGTATTTGGCGTGGTCAAGGTAAAGCACGGCCCAGCTTACCTTTATTTCTTGTTCGTTAGAATTCATTTTGGCTTCGAGGCCGCTTATTTTATTCTCGAGGGTTTGCTTCAGCTCCTGATAGCCCTTGTCCTGCACGTCCAGCTCCGCCTTTGCAAGCGCCTTTGCCGAAACAGCGTCAAAGTAAGAGGCCTCAAACCAGGAATTCTTTTTCTCTGTTTTTGCCGCATCAATGCGCCTCCAGATATCCTCAACCGCAGGGCTGTCTCCCAAAGCATTCACGTCCTTTTCCGCATCCTCTATTATGGAATCCATTGAGGAGCTGAACTGGCCTGATTCCCGAACATAACCGTCCGTTTCTCTGGAAAGGTTGTAGAAGTCCTTTGAAACGTCAAGCCATGCCACTGCAAAGGCATAATCCTGGAGCCTCTGGAATGCAAGCGCGGTTTCGCCCTCCTGCGAACCGTTCACGACAATGGTTTGCTCCGAAACCAGCCTGTCCACGGAGTTTTTCGCGTATGTGAACCTCTGCTGTGCGCTTGCGTACCACTCAACGCCTTTTCTCGGGACATTGCCGTTCAGCTGCTTTTCAAAAGTGTCCATCTCTTTTTTCAGGCCGAGTATCTTGAGGTCGAATGCGGATGAACTTGGCCTGAGCAGCGCAGGGTTATTTGAAACCTCCTTCACGACAATAGAATTTACGCCCGCGAGGAACGCAAAATTGGCCGCGGAGTAAAGGTAATTCTGTTCGTTCAAAACCTCCGCGTGCTGAAGCGTCTGTTCGGAATTGTTGAGCGCCTCAAGCAAAAGGTTCGTGACTTCGGGGTCCTCAAGGAGAGAAGATGAAAGCGCGTTCCTTGCCTCTCCGTTGAGCTGATTTATCTTGTTTATGTAATTCGAGGTAAGGACCTTGAACGTGCCGAGGTGTTGCGGAATCGGTATTTTTTCCGGAATGAATTCAGGAATAGCCTGAACAGCCGAAGTGTTCACGTCAATTTTTTTTATGTCCGAAAAGGCGTAAACTAGCGCATCATCAATTGTTTGCACTTCAACAACCTTCATTCCCCAGTTTTTGGGGGCATAATCAAGGATGTTCACGCTTTTGACTCCGCCCTCGAGCCTTACCGTCTGCACTGCTTCCCCTTTCGGAATCATGAACAGCTTTACTCCGGTTCCGCTTGCCTCCTTTGCCTTCTCAAAAACGCCGCCGACCGGCCCCACGGAGCCGTCCTCGTTTATTGTGCCGGTCATGCTGACTTCCTTCGGAATTGCCTTGTCCTTCAGCATTGCCACTGCAAGGAGGGTCATGGCTGCGCCCGCGCTCGGACCCTCGACAATGGATGCGGTTGAGTTTATTGAGAACTTGTAATCATAATTGTCCGTGCCGCTGAAATAATTCTTTGCGACCTTTATGGCCGTTCGCTCCGCATTCTGCGTTGTTGTGCCGACCAATGGGGTTACGGCGCTCCAGATTTTGCCGGTGCCGGGGTCTATCTGCAGGTGCAGCGTTGCCACCAGGCCCTTGCCTTCGGTTGTCACTGCATAAATGCTTATTTCGCCGTTGTTAAGGACCGCAAAGGAGTAAAACGAAAAAGCCATTAGAAAAGCAAATACTAGAGAGAGCCTGTTCAACCAAAACACCGGAAGTGCTAAAAATTAGGCTTGAATTGTTTAAATATGTTTGTTCAAAGCGTTAAAGCCGCACAATTCACAAAAAAATATTTCAACGCAATTGAATTGGTTTGGAAAGAAGTTGAAATTTAAAAAACAAAAAAGCCACCGGGCTGTTCCGATGGCTGCAAAAAAGAAAAAGGATGGATAGATTCGCTGAACCTATCCGAAAAGTGAACCGAGCCCTTCCGCAGCTTCCGCTTCAGATTTCGCGGGGTCCTCTTGCTTTTCTTCCTTCTTTGCCGCTGCCGGAGAATGCGCGCCTGGCGCTGCTGCCGGAGCCGCCGCCGTTACAGCCGCTTTCGCTATGGCGTCATCAATGTTGACGTCCTTCAGCGATGCAACCAAAGCCTTTACTCTGAAAGCGTCCGCATGAACGCCTGCAGCCTCAAGGACTTTTGTCACGGACTGTTCGGTTATCTCCTTCTTTGCGGAATGCAAAAGCATTGCACTGTAGATATACTCCATCTTTTTCACCTCGTAAGAAACATGGTTAATTGAACCAAGCGTCACTCCGTTTTCTCCACGCCGTTTTCGGCCGGCGCAACCCTTTCGCCGGTTGGGAGCGATTGCCCCGTCTTTGACGGGACTTGGCTCGCTTCGCTCGCAGTACTTTCCGGCGGCGCATCCTTCACCATTGACTTCAGGCCCTTTGCCTGCAAATCCGCCTTTGCGAGCAGTTCGTTTATGGTTGTGGAATTGAGTATTTTTCCCTCAATCGAAACCGCCTTTGCGTTCAAAAACGCCTTCGCCAAAAGCAGTTCTGTGGTTGCCGAATTCGGTATTGCGGCATTGAATGCGAGGTTGAATGCTTTCCTCTGCGCGTCAATGAAATCCAAGAAAATCTTGTCAATGTCAATGTCAAGCACACTTGATTTGAAAACGTTGTCGGCTTCAAGCGCGGCGACAAGCTTCATCCCTACTTTGAACGGCTTTATGTTGAGCTTTGAAAGCGTTCCCGCAACCGGTGCCGTGATTTCCTGCCCGGCTTTGGTGACAATCTTTTCCTCCATTATGGCTATTGTCGAGCCCTGCACACCGACTTTCAGACCGGCGCCTTTCAGGTCACTCAATGCAGGCCCGGGAGGCAATCCGGTGTCCCCAGCAGGAACAATGATGTCCTCTTCCGCTATCGCGCCGATTTTTGCCGGCATTTTTCCCTTGTTCTTCTTGAGGAAACCGAACAATTCAAACGGATTCATTTTCGTGAATATTGCGGCGCAGTTCTTTGTCGCGTAAGGCGCGAGTTCAGCTGTTTTCCTGTTCGATTCAAGCGCCCTCCTGAGCACCCTTGTCTTTGAAACGACAATGACCGACTTCCCGTGCATTTTTTTCCTGAGCGCCTGGAACAATGAGGCTGGAAACATGTTTATGTCCGCAACCGCAATTACGGGATACTCCCTGATCAGCGCCTGAATGGCGCTGAGCTTGTCCTCTTTCCATTTCCTGTTGTGGCTTGTCATTATTTCACCGCGCCCGCTTCTTTGCCCGCTTTTGGCGCCGCATCCAACTGCGCTTTCGTGTCGTATTTCTCGCCAACTTTTATGGGTTTGCCCATAGTGGTTTTCACGTACACGGATTTTATGGCAGCTTCCTTTGACGGGATAACATCAATAATGCCGGAGTAAACGGCCATAATGTTTTCCGCAATGCTTTCATCCGGGGTTTTTTCCTTGCCCACAGTAACGTGGATTACGGGCATGAATTTTCCCTTCTTGTTCGTGATTTTTGTAAAAGTGGTTGCGGTTTTCATTGCCTGCTCCACGCTCTGGACGCTCTGGGGAATGAGCTTCGGCATCCTTCCTTTCGGCGCGAGCTGCTGCCCAAGGTATTTTCCCACTGAAACCAGCGCGGGCCCTTCGGCAAGGAAAATGTTGTACTCCGCCATGAAATTGTCCACGTCCTTCTTCTTGAGGTTCGGGATTTCATCATCCATGACTATTCTGGAAACCTTGTCCTTCAGTTGCTGCGCGAAGTTCTTGTCCTTGAGGAAAACAACCGCCTTGACGCTCGAGTCCTTGCCGGTCAGGTGCGGCATTTTGACGTCAACCTCAATGCGGTTCTCGGCCTTCTTGAAGTCGATGCCCTTGAAGTTTATGGCGAGGTCTACGGATTGCTCAAATTTCCTGCCCTTTTCAAGGCCGCGCATGTACTTCAGCGATTCAAGTATGTCTTGTTTCTTCACTTCAAAAAACCTACCAACGAATTGGTGTACAGCCCAAATTGGGCGTTCGGCTCTAAAAACAGAGCTAAATATAACAAAACTGCGTTCAAAAGGCTTTTAAAGCCTCACTTTTTCTTGGGCCTGATTATGTCCGTGTTCGCGCCGCTTTTGACTTCGGTTTCTACCTTTTTTGGGGATTCCGGCTTTTTCTTTGCGATGCCGACTTCCTGCTCCATTTTCTTCATGTGCTGCATGTAACTTTCGGTTTTACGCGCGTTGTTCGCGGAAGAAACAGGCTTTGCCATTGCAGGAATTTCCTTTACAACAGGCTCGGATTTCGGCATCGCTTGAGTATGCGCACTTTGCTGTTTCTGCGGAACAACAGGCCTTGCAGGCCGCGGGTTTTCTCTAACAGGCATTTTGTCAACGGGCTTTTCCTCTAAGCTTTTCATGCGCTGGCCGGGCTCTTCTTTGTGCGCTTTTGGATGGATTATTTCTTCGACATCCTTCTCGATTTCGTGTTCAACCGCAACAACTTTTTCCTTCACCTTTTCAATGAACTTTTCAACTTTTTCCTCCGCCTTTCCGACCGCGGTCCGCTCTTCCTTTACTCCGAAAAACCCGTTCCAGTTCCCCGCCTGAATCTCTTTTTGTATTTCCTTTGCGGGCTTTCCCTCAACATAAACGGCCATTGAATTGCACGTGCCTATGATTTCGCGGGACGCCGCAAAAACCGAGGTTGATGTGAGCGCCTCCAGTTTCATTTCCGCAAGCTTCTTCACTTGCTGCATTGAAAGGTCGCCGATTTTTTCTGTTTTCTGGTTGGAGCCTCCCTTCTGCACATTGAGTTCCTTGATTATGAGCGCGCTTGTCGGCGGCGAACCAACCGTTATCTGGAACTGCTTTTTCGAGTCAACCTCGACAGTGACAGGAACTTTCATGCCCGCATAATTTTTTGTCTTCTCGTTTATTTTCAGGACAATTTCGCCGATGTTGACCCCTAAAGGGCCTAAAGCGGGTCCGAGCGGCGCGCCTGCAGTCGCCTTTCCGCCTTCAATCAAAACACTTATCTCAGCCATAAACAAAACAACTCCAGTGATTCATTTCTTCGTCAAACAATTTTTTACACTTTTCTTTTTCCCAAATTCAATTCTTTTTCTTTTCCGTTAACGCTTTTCTTTTTCTTACCAAGAAAAAGAAAAGGGTTACTCCTTGATTATCCTGATGTGCTCCGCGTGTATCGTGACAGGAATCTTCACCGCGGCCTCAACCAGTTCAACCGTTACCTCTTCCTTTGTGTCGTTAACCCTCAAAACTTTTGCCCTTTCGCCCTTGAATGCGCCCGCAATGAGTTCAACCTTCATCCCTTCCTTGATGCTCTTCATGAGCGGCTTTGCCTCGAGCAAAGTGGAAAGTTCGTCGACCTTCACGGCGCCGCCCACAATTCCGCGCCCCTTTACGTGCGAAGCCCCCGTGATTGCGCGCCTGATGGTTATTTCATTGTCGCCCTCAATCAGGATATATCCCTTGAGGCCGGGAATAACCGCTATTGAGTAAATGTTGAGATCCTCTTTCCCGACCTTGTGCGAAAGCACATCAACGACAAGGCTTTCCTGCCCAACGGTAGTTCTTACAGTATAAATCATTCAAACCAACTCAAATTAATGAAAAAGGGAAAAATAAACCCGATTCCGCATATATATTTGATTCTCCTTGGAAAAGCTTTAAAATCTATTTGCCATTAGAGCCTGATGACACCCGTAAGCAGGAACTTCACTGCATAGCCTATCAGGCCTATCAGGAGTATGCCTAAACCCGTAACTTTGGCCATTACCTTGTACTCATTCATGTCCGGCTTCCTCGAAACATTGAATATCCTTGTTGAGGACTGCACAAACTCGTTCACGTCGGCCATTGAAAAAACCTACATATAAAGAAAGGAAAAGGAATTTAAAGTGGAAGCCAAAGGCCCCCAAAAACGAAAAAAGCGTTTTAATCCGCGAACTCTATTCCCAAATCAATTGGGCCATTGCCGCCGGCATTGTTGATTCCGTCAAGGTATGGGAATCTTCCGCCCGCAATCACAACCATGGCCTGAATCTGGTTCTTGGGCAATGTGTCATCTATCATTGCGCCCCAGATTATATGCGCGTTGTCGCTGATTTTCGCGGAAACAGCCTCGACAATCATTTCGGCTTCGCGCAATGTCATGTCGGAACCGCCGACAACATTTATCAATGCGCGCCCCGCATTTGAAATGTCAACATCCAGCAAAGGCGAGGTCAGGGCATTCTCAACCGCCTCAAGGGCCCTTGACTCGGAATTTGCGCCGTGGGAAGTGCTTTCTCCGAGGCCAATCATTGCCGCGCCGCCCTTCTCGAGAATCGTCCTCAGATCCGCAAAGTCCAGGTTTATGAGGCCGGGCTTTGTAATCATTTCCGTGATTCCCTTGACCGCGTTTGTAAGCACTTCATCCGCGACCTTGAATGCCGCATTAACCGGAAGATCCGGCGCAATCTCAAGAATCTTGTCATTCGGAATAACTATTACTGTGTCGGCATGCGCCCTCAAATTCGCGATTCCTTCCATTGCGTTCTCCGCCCTTTTCTTGCCCTCAACCGTAAAAGGCATTGTTACAACACCGATTGTGAGCGCCTTGTTTTTCTTTACGAGCTCCGCAACAACCGGAGCCGCGCCTGTTCCTGTTCCTCCGCCCATTCCGCATGTGACGAAAACCAAATCAGAGTCAGCAAGAAGTTCCGCGAGGTCCTCAATGGATTCCTGCGCCGCGGCTTCCCCGACTGAAGGGTTTGAGCCTGAGCCCAGGCCGCGGGTAAGCTTTCTTCCTACAAGTATTTTCCTGTCCGCCTTGACCTTCAAAAGGTCCTGTGCATCAGTGTTAACCGCGAATGTTTCCGCGCCGAGTATTCCGACTTCGGTCATCCGGTTTATTGTGTTGCAGCCGCCTCCGCCAACGCCTACAACCCTTATCCTTGCCCTGTTGCCCTCCATCATTTTGATGAGGGATTCATCATCATCGCCGACCTTCCTTTTTCTCTTGCGGGGCTTGGATCCTTGCGCTGCCGCAGGCACACCCATTTTTGCGGCCTCTTCCTTTGCCCTGGTGATTGCTTTTGTGACAACAGTCTTCATGCTCAAAATCCCCCTGAAACCCTCTAAAATCCATGTAAAGCGGAATAATTAATTATAATTGGACAGTAAAAGGAATTTAAACCAATACCCCAAAAACCGCGAAAAAACGCTTTGAGTTACCACTGCCGAGTTGCGAATAATCCCAGGGCTGGAAAAGGGCTCTGTAGAAATGATTTATAAATAAGGAGAAAAGCGCTCATAGAATTGGTGATTCATTTTGAGCGCTTTGATACCAATAGCGACTTCAGACTTTTATAAATTATGCTTGCGCGTGTGCGCGCAAGCCA
>AQRS01000031.1 GCA_000402355.1 Candidatus Iainarchaeum andersonii SCGC AAA011-E11 | reverse complement strand
AAGGCGGAACGCTAGAACTTTATGTTGACGGGCAGAAAATACCTTGGGTCAGCGGATCAAACAAGGGGCTTGCCAATACCGGCGAATTCGGTTTCAGGAACGAATCCCAGCCGCCTAACGGAAAGATTGTGGCGGACAACTTCAAATTAACAGGCGGCTGAAAAACCGCTTTTTGCGTGTTTGTGTTCTCCGCCACTTGGGGGTTTAAGCCTTTTTTGCTTCCAATTATTGCATGAAAATTTCCGCGCAGGGCATTGCAAAGAAGCATTTGTTCTTCTGCCTTACGGATGTCCTCATTTCGGGCTCCATAAACCAAAAGGTTTCCCGGGCAAAGGTCGGGAAGGCGCTTTCCTTTCTTAAGGGCCTTGAGGAAAAGGGCCTTGTCGAGCTTTTTTTGTTCTCGGGCCGTGCGGAGGAAAAAATGCGCGCAAAAATTTCGGAGAACGGCCTTGAAAAGTTCTTCGAACCAAAAAGAATTTTTTTCATTACCAAGGAATACATTGATTCAAAGGAACAGGTTGACAAAGAGCGCCATCTCGCGAACCTTGATGCGGACCATGATTTTGCGGATGAGTTCTTCAAGCAGCACCTCCTCAAAACCATGCTTGAGGAGGGGAAAATCGAGCGCGGCAAAACCGTTGTAATCGGCCATGACATTTGGTTTGACGCTTTTTACACGATGCGCTTCGCGCAGGTTGATTTTGTTCTCGTTGAAAGCGCTTTGAGCGAGCGCAACAGGTCCATGCCCGCGCGTATTCAGGGATTGAATTACGCTGAGGTAACCGAAAGCGACATGAAAAGGCTTGTGCTGGGCAAGTACCCGAAGCCGGATTTGAGGTTCCTCGAGAATTATATTTTCAACCGCCTGAAGCTCGAACTCTTCCAGGGCGGCGAACTGGATAAAATCACGAGGCTTGCGCAGGAAAAGCGCGCCAAGGGATAATAATATATAAGCTAATTTTCTAATCTTTGGCATGGTCAAAATAACTGCCTTGAAAGCAATGCAGATTCTGGATTCGAGGGGCAACCCCACGGTTTCCTGCGCGCTTTCAACGCCAAAAGGCATTTTTGTTTCCATGGTCCCGAGCGGCGCTTCCACAGGCACACACGAAGCGCTCGAGCTCCGTGACAACGCAAAGGAATACGCCGGAAAAGGCGTTTTGAAGGCTGTTTCGAACGTTAATTCAATTATCGCGAAAAGCGTTGTTGGCAAGGATTTTTTCTCGCAGCGCGAACTGGATGATTTTCTCCTGAAGTTAGATGGCACGGAAAACAAGTCAAAGCTCGGCGCGAATGCAATCCTCGGCCTTTCAATGTCGTTTGCGCGCGCATTGGCATCGGAAAACAACATTGAATTGTACGAATCGCTTGGAAATTCCGCGGGAAAAAAATCTTTTTCATTGCCTGTTCCGCAATTGAATGTTTTGAACGGCGGGAAGCACGCGGGAAAGGAGAACGACATTCAGGAGCACATGCTTTTCCCGATAAAATTCTCTTCTTTTGCCGAGGCAATCCGTGCGGGCGCCGAAACCTATCACGTGCTCAAGGGAATGCTGAAAAAAAAGTTCGGCGCGCAGGCAACTTTGCTCGGTGATGAAGGCGGTTTCGTGCCTCCAATGGATTCTGTCGAGCAGCGCCTTGAATTGATGCTTTCTGCAATCAAGGAAGCGGGTTATGAGGGGAAGATAAAAATCGGTTTGGATTGCGCTTCCTCGGAATTTTTTGACGGAAAAAAATATTCGATAGGCTCGAAACCTTTTTCTGCGGCAGAGCTCTCTGATTTTTACGCTTCGCTGGTTGATTCTTATGAAATTGTTTCGATTGAGGACGGCATGGCGGAGGATGACTGGAACGGCTGGGCGGAACTCACGAAAAAGCTGGGTAAAAAAATCCAGATTGTCGGGGATGATAATTTGGTTACTAACACAGGCCGCATAAAAACTGCGCTGGAGAAAAAGGCCTGCAATTCGCTTTTGCTTAAGGTTAACCAGATTGGCACGGTTTCCGAATCCATTTGGGCTTCGCGCCTCGCGGAGAAAAACGGTTGGAGCATTGTTGTTTCGCACAGGTCCGGCGAAACCGAGGACGCATTCATCGCGGATTTGGCTGTGGGCCTCGCTTCGGGGCAGAGCAAGTTCGGGGCACCCGCGCGCTCGGAAAGGGTTGCAAAGTACAACAGGCTTTTGGCGATTGAGGGACATGCATCGGGAAAAATCCCTTTTTCCGGCAAGAGTTTCCCTTTTTCAAAGTGAATTTCCATGGCTCTTTCGCTTGAACTGGATGCATTGATTTTGGTTTTCCTGGTTGTCCTTTCGGGTTTTTTTTCAGCTTCGGAACTATCCATTTTTTCCCTCAGCAGGCTCAAGCTCAGGCGCATAGTGGCCTCAAGGAAAATGAATGCCGAGCTTCTTGCAAAGCTTAAGGAGAACCCGCAGAGGCTTCTGCTAACCATCCTGATTGGGAATGATCTGGCGAATATTGCGGCGGCTTCTTTTGCGACCGCGGTTTCCCTGCAGATTTTCCCCTCTGAATTTGGAATTGCAGTGGCCACCGGTGTAATGACTTTTGTTATACTTGTTTTTGGGGACATGATTCCAAAATCCCTTGCGCTCAGGCACAATGAATTCATTTCCCTGAATTCCGCGCCTTTTCTTAAAATATTTTCCCTGCTTTTCGCCCCGCTGATATTCGTTCTTGAGCGCATCACCGGGCTGTTTGTGGGGTTTGCTTCTGTCGGTGCGGGTGAACAATTGCTTACCGAGGAGGAAGTCAAGGCGGTTGTTTCCATTGGGGCGGAGGAAGGCGGCATAAAGAAGGAGGAGAAGGAGATGATTCACCGCATCTTTAGGTTTGACGACACCACTGTTGAGAGCGTCATGACCCCTCGCTCGGAAATCGTTTCTGTTGGGGCGGGCACCAAAATCAAGGACATCAGCCCCGGGGTATTGGGGGAACATTCCAGGCTTCCGGTTTACAAGGGTGATTTGGATGAGATTGTCGGGGTTTTTCACGCGCGCGATTATTGGGGCAGCAGTTCCCGCAGGAAGTCGTCGCTTATAGTGGAAAAAATGATGAGGCCTGTAATGTATGTTGTCGGCACTAGGAAGATTGACAAGCTTTTGAAGGAATTTCAAAGGAAAAAGAACCAGCTCGCGATTGTGGTTGATGAGTATGGCGGCACAATCGGCCTGGTCACGATTGAGGATTTGCTCGAGGAAATTGTGGGGGAAATAGAGGATGAGGCCGACGGCCAGGCCGTGATTAAGAAGCTGAGGGACAACGAGTTTTTGGTGGAGGGCGCGGTTTCAATGGAGCGCCTCAACAAGGTAATCGGCTCGGCCTTCAAGAGCGATGATTATGGCACGGTTGCGGGGCTCGTTCTTTCCAGCATGGACAAGGTTCCAAAGGAGGGCGACCACGCAAATATCGGCGGAATAAAGTTTGTGGTCGAGAAAATGGACGGCCCGAAAATAGAGATACTGCGCGTCGTGAAGTGACTTTCTCGTAACGGCTATTTCGCGCGCCTGATATGCTCGTGAAGCGTCTGCTGCTTCGTCTGCAAACCCGTTATTTTTGCCTTCTGGTTTTCGCTAGGCGTAAGTTCAAAGTCGAGCTTTGCGAACTCCAATCCTGATTGTTCCAGAAGCTCCAAAGCGTTTTTCCTGATGCTAGGCGCGAGCAAAATGCCGCGCGTTTTGATGTTCTTGAGCCTCTCCACTTCGCGCATGTACCTTTGCAGCTGCGTAACCGAGGCAAAATCCGCTTCGCGCCTCTTCAATTCAATCACAACAAGGTTTCCGTCCTTGTCCTCGGCAATGATGTCCGCAATTCCTTTCCTGAAATGTTGCTGCTGGTTCAATGGCTTTAGCCCGGGCTCAATCATTGTGAGGTCGCCCATGAGTATTTCGTTCAAATCGCGCTCCGAACCCGAAAGCCTCAAATCATTGGTAGCTTCAATCTCGTAATTGTGGACGCCGTGAACGTCAAAGAATGTCGCGGTAAGGCTTTCCGCGGGTTTTGTTTTTGTGGATTTTATTATGAGGGTTCCGTCGCCGAGGAAACAGCCGATGCGCGAGCCAACCATGTAATTGGTCGGCCTCACTAATCTGTTCTGGTGTATTGATATTGAATTGTCGCCCTTTATGAGAACCAGCCTTTTTCCTTTCGGGAGCCTTGAAGTGGCCCTCCCCAAGTAATCCACGAAGCAGTTGCCTACAACCACAATCATGCTTTTGTTTATGAGCCCGCGCTCTATCTCTTCCTTGGCCTTCTCCAGCTCCATGGTCCCTGCTCGCAGCAAAGATTGTGTTTGAAGTGGTTAAAAGTTTATTGCCTCAAATTCCCTTTTTTTGACGAAAAAATGGGGTTTCCTTAACCTTTTAATTTTCACTGCCTGAATCTTTATTATGCAGCTGACAGTTCCGCTAGAAATTGAAATCCGCGAGGAGGCAAAGAGGCTTTTCGCGAACATGCGGCACCTGGATTACTCGATGAGCGAGTGCATGCTCTTCGCGCCGATAACCCTCAAAATAAACCGGCTGAAAAAACAGAAGAATGCGGTTATTCTCGCGCACAACTATCAAAGGCCTGAAATACTTTTCGGCGTCGCGGATTTTACCGGAGATTCTTTCGGTTTGAGTGTCGAGGCGAAGCGCACCAACGCTGACTTGATTCTTTTCTGCGGCGTGGTTTTCATGGCGGAAACCGCGAAAATCCTGAACCCTTCGAAAAAAGTCCTGATTTCCTCTCTTGAGGCGGGTTGTTCCCTCTCGGAGAGCATCACCGCTGCGGATGTGAGAAAATTAAAGGCACTGCATCCAAATGTTCCGGTTGTCACTTACGTTAATACAAGCGCCGAGGTCAAGGCCGAGAGCGACGTGTGCTGCACTTCCGCGAACGCATTGAAGGTGATTGAGGCGATGCCCGGCAATGAAGTGATTTTCCTGCCGGACATTTTCATGGCGCAGAACCTCCGGAAGCAGACAAACAAACAAATCCATTCCTGGAACGGAAAGTGCATTGTGCATGAAATTTTTACAAAGGAACAGATTATGTCGTACAAGAAGCAGTACCCTGACATGAAGGTTCTCGCGCATCTCGAGTGCCGGCCTGAAGTTATTGAGGTTTCTGACCTCGCGGGCGGAACAAGTGACATGTACAATTTCATAAAGAAGAGCACCGCAAAGCGCTTCATGCTCGTTACGGAGTGCGGAATGTCGGATTTGTTGCGCGCGCGCTTTCCTGAGAAGCAGTTCATCAATCCCTGCGCTGTGTGCCCCTACATGAAGAAAATTAATCTCGAGAATATCCTCGGGTCGCTGGAAAAGGAAAAATTTGAAATCAGCGTTCCTGAACCGATTCGCGAGAAGGCGCAGAGCGCCCTTGACAAAATGATTGCTATTGGGAAGTGAATTTACTTTTGCACGAATGCTTTTGTACGCTCATGTGAAGGATTTTTCAGGATTTGTTCAGGCGTTCCAGTTTCCATTATTTTTCCGCCATCAATAAAAATTACTTTGTCGGCTATTTCCTTCACAAATCCGGTGTCATGTGAAACCAAAGCCATGGCTTCCCCTTGCAGGGCGAGGAACCTGATTGCGTCTTTCACTTCGCGCGAGAAAGTCGAAGTAGCAAGCTGGCTTTCTCCCGCAAAAAAAGTCGAGTTGGATGAAGTTAATCTTGGCATACTTTCTGAATTGGCTGAAAACGCGAGAAGGCCAGTGGTTGACATAGCAAAAAAAGCTGGTTTGTCTCCGGAGGCGATAAGCCAGCGCATAAGGATGCTTGAACGTAAAAAATTCATCGAGTCATACACTCTGGATGTTGATTTGGGAAAGCTTGGGTTGAATTATTACAAAGTGATATTTTATTTCAAGCAGCTCACTGAAAAAAGGAGGCAGGCTTTTCAGGAATTCTGCTCCTTGCATCCGAATATTTTGTATATAGTGGAGGGAATAGGCATTGGGGATATACACTTGGACATAGAAATAGAATCTCGGCAGGCCCTGCAAGAAATGCTCCTGAATTTGAGAAAGAATTTTTCGGATATAATAAGTGATTTTGAGGTTCTTTCAGTCACGAAAGAATACAAAATGTATTATTCGCCTGATTTTGGGTGAAGTTAAATGCAGCACGTAGAGGGTGTCTGAAAAGATTAATGTTTCCACTTCATGTTTTTGAACTCTGTTTCTTCAATTGTTATTGTCTCATCACACACTTGATTCAGGTGGTATGACTTGGTTTTCGGGAAGCAGACATTGGTCACTTTTTTCCCGAAATCCTGTGCTGCCATTATTGCCGGCACAAAATCCGAATCACCTGAAACGATAATTGCCTTGTCGTATATGTTTGAATATGCGTGCGTGACTATATCCACGGCCATGCGGACATCTACTCCTTTTTCCACTGTTTGGCCACCCTGCCTTTTTTCCAACCGCCCAAGTTTCACCTGAAAATGAGAAATTTTATCCAGTGCTGAAAAGAATTTTTGCTGGCTTTTATACGCTTCCGGGTCGTCGTTTTGGTTGAGAGGCGCGCTATAATAATAAACAACAACGATTTTGTCTTTGCCTCCGAGAAACTGTGCGAATTTCCCGAAATCAAGTCCCGCATTTCCAAAGTTTTTCCTCAAGTCATGGTATAGGTTGCTTCCGTCGATGAAAATCGCTACTTTGGATTTTTTCATAACTTCAATTTGTTGGAGAAGCCGTATAAACAGAATCCTGCCGTTGCTTGCGCAACAGCAGGGAGATAATATAACCAATACATCTTCAAACACGTTAATAAACATGACTAAACTGGTAAAATTTATACATAACTTAGTTTAGCCTGTAATGTGTTCCTACGCTTTCCCTGCGTGCGAGCGCCGCCTCGAAGGTTTTCTCCGAGACAACCAATGCATTCCTTACTGCAACGTTATGCGATTCTTCCGTAACTTCAATTCTTTTGGCAAGGTTCTGTATTCCCGCCAACCCGTCCTTCAAGTTGGCCTCATCCCTTATTACGCCGCAGCATCTCCACATGACTTTCCTCATTGCATCAAAAACTGTTTTCGTGTCCGAGCCCTCTTTTTCTTTTTGCACAATTATTTTTCCGTCAGCTTTTTGTGCGTTCCCATTTTCCTGTGCCGCGTTCCTTCCCGCAATTTTTCCCATCACAAGCCCTTCCAAAAGCGAGTTTGATGCCAGCCTGTTCGCGCCGTGCAGCCCCGAGTTCGTGCATTCTCCCGCGGCGTAAACTCCTTTTATGCTTGTTGCAGCGCGCAAATCCGTTTTAACCCCTCCAATGGTGTAGTGTGCTGCTGTTTCTATTGGGATGAGGTCTTTTTCAGGGTTTATTTTGTTCTGCACGAGTTCCATGTAAACCGTGGGAAACCTTTTTTTGAAGAACCCTGCTTCGAATGAAGTCGCGTCCAAAAAGACTTTTCCGCCTTTGAGGAACTCGGAGTATATTGCCCTGCTCACCTCATCCCTTGTAAGGAGCGGGTCGACTATTTTTTTGCCTTGGTTGTTCACTATTGTTCCACCTTCCCCTCGTACGGCCTCGGTGACCAAAAAATTCCTGCCAGATACCCCGCTTATGGTTGTGGGGTGGAATTGCACGAACTCCATTCCTGCTATTTCACAACCGGCTTCAATCGCAACCCCTAATCCCGCTCCGATCGTTCCCTTTGGGTTAGTGGTTTTTTCGAAGCACGCGGCATAACCTCCTGTTGCGAGCACGAGCGCCTTTGATGCGAGTTCCTCTTCCTTTCCTTTCAGAACAATTTTTTGGTATTCGTTTTTGTGGGCCGAAATTTTTGTGAGCATTGTTTTTTCTATGAAGTTCACTCCGCTTTCGCGCGCGAGCTTTTTCATGAACTCTGTGAGGTGCCTTCCGGTTTCGTCTCCCTTTATGTGCAGTACGCGGTTTTCGGAGTGGCCTCCTTCAAGCCCCAATTCCGGCCTTTCATTGCCGTCGAATTCCAGTCCCGAATCCATTAGCCATTTTATTTCCTTGGGCCCGCTTTTTGTGATAAGCCCAGCGGTTTTTGGGTTGCACAGGCCGCAGCCCGCTTTCAGCGTATCTTCATAGTGCTTTTTCCACGAGTCATTTGCGCCAATTGCTGTTGCGATTCCGCCCTGCGCGTAGTAGCTGTTCGAGTCCTTTTCGGAGCCCTTTTCCACTATGCACGCGCTTTTGCGTGTTCTGGCCGCCTCAATGGCCGCCGACAGCCCTGCTATCCCGGAGCCAACAATAAGCACATCAAATTTTTCAGCCATGCAGACTTTTATCCTGTAAAAATTAAAAAAGCGGTGTGTGCAGCATTTACTGCCTTATTTCGTCGCTGATTATGGATTCAATCCTTTTTTTCGCGTTTATTTGTTTCAGAAAATTTTCAACGCTTTTCGGCACGAGAGCCGCGAGGCTTTCGCCTTTGAGTATTTTTTCGCGAACAATTGTTGAATTTATGCTTCCGTTGTTGCTCACGAGCTTTTTTACTTTATAACCATCCGCTTCAAAGAGTTCCTTTACAAGAGGGTTATTGGTAAAAACAATGTCAAATTTTGGGCAATAACTCTTGATGCGCTGCGCCCAGAGCGCATATTCCGAAACATCATCAACTGCAATGATATAGCATTTTCCGAATATTTTTTCTTCCTGCATAGCTGCGCCAATCATTTCTATTCTCTCGCCGGCTGTAAATGGGTTTTTTTCCTGGAAACTTTCGCGCGCGCTTCCAACTACAATTACCATTTCATCAACCTCTTTCAGCGCGTTCAACAGCGCGTTGTGGTGCCCCAAGTGGTATGGCTGGAAACGCCCGACTAATAAACCCCTCTTCATTCAGGTTCCTCCATGCTCCCTACAAATAATCCTCGTTTCATTTTCGTTCCCCCATTAATCGCTTATAAGTTCATGAGCACTATTCCGGTTAAAGCGAGTGCCATTCCTGCTCCCTGCGTAAAGGTTATTGTTTTACCGTATGCAAAAAGCCCTATCATGACCATTCCTATTGCGTAGAATACGCTCTGCATTACTCCGGCAACGCCGAGGTCCCAGTTGTGGATGAATACGTAAATGAAGAACGCCACTTGGATGACATAAAGCACGAATATTGCGAGCATGAGCTTGTCTGTGAACGCGCCCAAAATGCTTCCGTTCTGGGCGGTCTTTTTTATGAGTGCGTCCGCAATTGCCACGGAAAACCCCGCAAGAATTATTGCCGCGAATTGCACGTAATTCACCATTTTTTCACGCCCATGCTGAAATCAATTATTTCCGCTTTTTTTGTGGGTTCGCCCATTGAAATTATGTCAGCGCCCAGATTACTGTATTTGCGGAGGTTTTTTAGCGTTATTCCGCCCGAGAGCTCGATTTTGCCATTGAATCCTTTGGAACGGAGCAGCCTGATTGTTGCTTTTGCTTTCTTTGGAGAAAAATTATCCAGCATTATCATGAACGGGTTTTCCCGCGCAGCCTCAAGCGCCTGCTTTGGCGTTTCAACTTCTATTTCAATTTTTTTATTGGTTTTTTTCTTTGCAGTTTTTAGCGCATGTGAAATCGATTCAAAAAAAATCAGGTGGTTTTCCTTGAACAAAACCATTTCGGCAAGATTTTTCCTGTGGGTCCAAAGTCCCGTAACCTGCGCCGCTTTTTTGTCGAGTTCCTGGAAACCCGGAACGGTTTTTCTCGTGACAGCGAGTCTTGTTTTGGTGTTTCCCGCTGCCTTTCTTGCTTGCGCGCAGTAAGTCGCGACTCCCGACATCCTTCCCAGAATGTTCAAACATACTCTTTCCGCTTCGAGTATTCTGCGGTTGTTGCCTCTCATTGAAAGAATTTTTTTTCCTTTCCGCGCTTTAGAACCGTCTTTTTTATGCAGTTTCACTTTGAGCCCGCGTGATTCAAGCAGGTATTTTGCCTCTTCAATGCCTGCAAGCAAGCACTCCTGGTTTGCCTTCACAATGGCTTGTGCATTGGCTTGCGGGGTAATTGCAGAGGTAACATCCCCTTTTCCTAGGTCCTGCCCGAGAAACAGCTTTATGCTTTTTTTTGCGGATGCCGAAAGCATAGTAGTCTTCCCCCCAAAACACCTTTTTAATCCTTATTTGTACAGTGCCGGATTGTATTTTGGAAAACAATATTAATTCTGGAGCGGTTCATTTTGTATGGTTTTCAAAACCTTCGGGCAATCTGCAAGGGGCTTTGCCCAGGGGCGCATAGAAGCAAGGAAAATCAGGAGGTCGACCGCCCCGGAATTAAGGCACACGGAAGCCACAAGGCATTTTTACAATGAGCTTGAAAGGCTTTCGAAGTTGTACGAGTCCGGAGCCAATGGTAACGCTGTTTCCGGACAGGTCGGCAAGGTATTTGCCCTTGCTGTTTCGAGGTCGGCTTCGATTGCCGCGAGGGATGAAGAATTGGTCAGGCAGCGTTCACGTTACCATGCTGATTTGAAGATTTTTCTTGAAGGCGTGGCCGCCAACCCCCCTGACACTGTGCAGGGCATGCGTGACTTTGTAAGGAAAGTGAGGCAGAAATCCACTGTCATTCTTCTTTCGGAGCCGAAGTTTGCACCCGCGCTTAAGGAGCTGTTCCCTTGGTTTGCGCCGTCGAACTGGAAAACCGGCGAGGGGCGCAAGTATGTTGGTTGGCGCACCTTGACTTTCGCAACGGCTTGGGGCGACTTCACGAACTTTTTACCTGTGTCGGAAGTCGTGGGTGGCGTGGCCATGGCTGGCTTGCTTGCAAAGTCCGCGCGTGACAGGAAAAAGGCGGAAAGAATCGCTTCCACAGATCCTGATAAGGCCGAGCAATTGGTGAAAAATTCCAGTTTTTGGAGGGAAAAAATTTTTGACTTCAGGACTTTGCTTACCCTGAATCCTGTTCCGGGTTTGCAGGCGGATTACTGGCTGTTGTTTTCCCCGCTTTTTGCAGCCGCGGGAATAGAGCACGGGCAAATGATAAGGCTGAACCGGGCGCTTTTGCGTTCCATAAACTCGATCAACGAGCGCCAGATAAGCCTCAGAAGTGGACAGGGCAAGCTCCCGACCAAGACACAGCTTTTGGTGAGAAAATTTTTTGCGAAAAGTAAAAGCGGAGTGCAGTAAAATAGGTTTTAATTCTTTGTTAATCCTCTAATATGTGTCTTTTTATGGCAAAAAAAACTGTTCTGAAAGGAACTCCAAAATTAAAGAAGGGCCTTGCGCAGATGCTGAAGGGCGGCTGCATAATGGATGTGGTTAACGCCAAGCAGGCCAAAATTGCTGAAAAGGCGGGTGCTTGTGCCGTAATGGCTCTGGAGAGGGTTCCTGCCGATATCCGCGCGCAAGGCGGGGTTGCGAGAATGGCTGACCCCGCAAAAGTGAAGGAAATAATGAAAGCCGTTTCTGTTCCTGTAATGGCCAAGGTGAGGATTGGGCATTTTGTCGAGGCGCAGATTCTGCAGGAGCTCGGCGTTGACTTCATTGACGAGTCAGAAGTTTTAACACCCGCAGATAATGAATTCCACATTGATAAAAAGAAATTCGATATTCCTTTTGTCTGTGGCGCACGCAACCTCGGAGAGGCATTGAGGCGCATTAATGAGGGCGCGGCAATGATCCGCACAAAAGGAGAGGCCGGAACAGGCAACATTGTGGAGGCGGTTACGCACGTTCGCACCGTTGCAAAGGAAATTGCGGACTTAAAGCATTTTACCGTTAATAGGCTTGAGGCAATAGCGAATTCAATGCGTGTTCCAAAGGAATTGCTGGCTGAAACGGAAAATCTTGGAAGGCTTCCGGTGGTTAATTTTGCCGCCGGTGGCGTTGCGACTCCTGCCGATGCCGCGTTAATGATGCAATTGGGTGTTGACGGTGTTTTTGTCGGCTCGGGAATATTCAAGTCCTCAAACCCAAACAGAATGGCTTCCGCGATTGTGCAGGCCGTTACGCACTACAGGGACGCGAAAATGCTTGCAAAGGTTTCAAGCGGTTTGGGCGAGGCAATGCAGGGCCTCGAGATTTCCAAGCTCGAAATGCGGATGCAGGACCGGGGGCACTGAACTCATTTGATTTAAAAATTAATTCAGTTCCTTCTTATTTTATGGCGAAAATTATAGTGGGTGTTCTCGCGATTCAGGGTGATTTTGCAGAGCACCAGCGCTCCATTGAGTCGCTCGGCCTTGAAGCCTTCCAGGTCAGGGTAAAAGCAGATTTGCAGAAGTGCTCCGCGCTCATTATTCCGGGCGGCGAAAGCACAACCATTGCGAAATTGATTTCAGATAATGGTCTTGCTTCCGCAATAATTTCATTTGCAAAAAAAGGCAATCCTGTTTATGGTACTTGTGCGGGCGCGATAGTAATTGCAAAAAAAGTTTTGGGTGAAAAGCGATTCAGGCCATTGAATTTGATCGGCATTGAGGTTGCGAGGAATGCTTATGGGCGCCAAGTAGATTCTTTTGAGGCTGAAATTGAGGTGAAAGGCGCGGGAAAAATGAATGTGGTTTTCATCCGCGCCCCGATAATAACAAAAATCGGGAAAGGCGTTGAAGTGCTGGCTTCTTTCGAGGGAAAGCCTGTTCTCGTTAGGCACAAAAATGTTCTTGTGGGCACTTTCCACACAGAGCTAGGGGCAAACACAGGGTTGCATTCTTTGCTGGCGCAAATGGCCGGGGCCAAAAATTAGTTTTCAATAGATTCCTTTTGAAATGCTTTTGAGCTTCATTTTGGCAACCGCAATTTCAGGCGTCAATACTAGCGCGTCCTGCCCCCATGAGCGCGCGGCCTTCGCCTCTTTTCCGAGCGCGAGAACATCCTTGAATACGCTTTCGAAGCTGTCAAGTATCCTGAATGTGTTCGGCGTGAGCGCGCTTGAAATCTCCCCATTTTTGATTATGAATGAGTCGCCGCGTATGGTTGAGGTGAAGTCAAAGCTCGAATATCCGTTGACTGGGTACGTGTACCACATTCTTCCCAAATAGATTCCGTCCTTCACTTCATCCAAAAGCTCTTCATGGGAATGATTGCCTTTTTGTATGGTGTAGTTTGTCCCTTTTACGCTCACGTCGCTGCCGTAGTTCCTTCCTGTTCCTCCGCGGAACCCGTTGGTCTGCCCGTATTTCTTCCATTCGGGCTTTTTGCTTGAGTAATAATTGTTTGAAATGTAGTTTTTGAAAACCCCGTTTTTGACTATTGTGTTTTTCTTTGTGGGAATGCCTTCGTCGGTGTATTTTTTGGAGCAGATCATTCCTCCAAGCGATGGATTGTCGTCTATGCTTAGTTTGTCGGAAAAAATCCGTTCATCTTCGCGCCCTTTGAAAGGGTTTGCATTGTACTCGAGCGAAGGTATTTCGATGTCGAACCTGCTGTAAAGTAATTCAGCTACCGCAATCTGGCTCAAAACAACTTTGTACTCTCCGGAATCAAGGCTTTTCGGGCTCTGCATTGAAAGCGATTTTTCCGCGGATTCGGCCGCACAGCCTTCGCAGTCGAGCTTTGCGAGGTGCGTCGAGGATTCGAATGATGTTCCTGATGCGTGCGGGTTAACCTCCAGATCAGTGGTTAAAGTTGAGAAGCACTCCGTGTTTTCTTCTGCGGCGCTTATGCCGTTCGAATTTTCAACCGCCATCCTTGCCGCGAGCGCATCCATTTCTCCAGTAATGTTGAATCCTTCCTTGAATTTGGTTTTCTTCATTGCCGAGAACGCGCCTGTAATGAGTTCATACGCCTTTGCCATTGCCTTTTCCTCGTCTAATTTCAGGATTTTTTTGTCCGCGTAAACCGAACTTGGTTTTCCCTTTTTTCCTTTCGCAAATCCCTTGAAATCGTTGTCGAGAACCATTGATTCGAACGCTTTTGAGTAAGCTTCCTCGAACCCTTTGCGCGAAAAATCGGAGTCCGAAACGCCCATGCCGTATTTTCCGCTCTTGAACATTATCCTCAGGCTTAATCCAAAATCCTCTTCGCTTTTGGGTTCCTCTAGGCCGTTGCTCGGGATATCCGTGTGGTATGCAATCCTGTAAACGTTCAGGTTGTTAGCGGAAACATATGCCTCTGCCTCTTTCACTTCGCTTTTCTTCTCCGCGTATTCAAGGAGTTCTTTTGCAATTGCCCTGATTTCTTTGAGTTCGATCATTTTCATTTCCTCAGTGTTTTCCCGTCAAATTGGCTATTCCTTTCAAATGCGGCCCGCCGTTCGAGAGCCTCATTGTCTGCATCGGCGTTCCTTTTCCGCAGTTAGGGACATTGAAGTGCATAACATCATTTGCCGCCTTTATGCTTTTGAAGAACTTGTTCGAGTCATACTCAATTCCTGCGTTCCTGTAAAGTTCCATGATTTCGCCGTTCTCGATGCGATAGGCTTTCCAGCAGGTAATATTGAAGTTCTGCCTGCTTTCCCCTATTGATGGCGTTTTTTCGCCTATGATGTAATACCCTTTCCTTGTTTCCTCGATGAGCTCTTCCTTTTTCCACGTTCCTTTTTCGAAGTAAGTGTTGCTCATCCTGATCAATGGAACCGAGGAAGCAGAGTTCGCGCGCATGTGCCCGTTCGGCTCCGCGTTGAGAATTGCGGCTGTTTCCCTTGAGTTCATGAATTCCTTTAGGATTCCGTTCTCAATGTTAACCACCTTTTTTGCGGGTGTCCCCTCATCATCGAAACCGTAATTTCCGTAACCGAAGAATGTAGGGTCTGAAACAATCGTCATTTCGGGGCTTCCCACTTCTTTTCCGAACATGTTTTCATCCATGTTGTTGAACCACCATGCCCTGCCTGCCCACGCAGTTTCGCGTTTCAGGGCACGGTCAGCTTCGCTTGGGTGCCCGCAGATTTCGTGGCTGACAAGGGTGTTGAACCATGGGTCCGTAATTATTTCAACGTCCTTTTCGAATTTTGCGGTTTTCGCGTTTGCGAGTTCTGCCGTTCCTTCAGCGAGGTATTCGGCGAATTCTTCGAGCGTTTTTCCGTGCGGGTTATTCCCTTCAAGCACTTCGAGTCCTTTCGAATCCGACATCCACTCGTGAAAAGTTTCCTCGTTTGTTCCTTTTGCCGAAATAAAAACGGACGGCTCGGTTATTGCCCTTGTTTGCTCAATGAGCGAGCCTTCAGAGTTTGCAAAAATCTTTTTTTCTATTCCTGCCATTAGGCCTATGCTGTTTGCCGAGACTCCGCTGATTTTTCCGATTCTTTTGGAAACCTCTTCGCAGCGCTTAATGTAAAAATCAAGGTCTCGGTCCATTGGGTTTTCCCTGAATTCCTTTTCCCATTCTTTTCGAAGAACAGGTATTTCCGCGAATGTGATTGAATGCAGGCCGCGTGCCTGTTCCCTGAGCTTCAATGCCATTTTTTCCTTTTCGATTGAATTGAGCTTCGCCCTCTTGAACGCAACTTCCAGCATCTGTGCCGTTATTTCCTTTATTTTTGAAAGGTCTTTTTCTCCGAGGCTTTTTCCTATGAATCCGGATGCAACCATTTTTTTTCCGGCAAACACTCTGGCGCCGATTTCAATTCCGTAATCCCTTGCGGCCTGTTTCACGTTTCCGTTGAGTGCGTAAGCCGCCTGCCCGTTGGAAATTTCAAACCTTACGTCAGCCATTGCTGGTTTTTGCTTTGCCGAAAACTTTTGGACTGCATCAAAAATGTCCTGCTTCAATTCTGTTGCTTTTTCAATCTGCACGAACATTTTTTGGCCCCTTAAAATCGGTAGTATATGCATTGCCCCGAACCCTTTTAACCCTTATGATGCGCATTAACCCGAAAAACCTTAACCTTGTTGAAATGCCTTATTTTGGCAAATAGAGGGCTTTTGCTCACTTTTTTTTGAGGTAAGGCAGGCCTGTCAACGGGTTTTCGCCCACCAAGTAGCCCTGCGGCAAATCAATTCCTTTTTTGTTTTCCTTGCTGAAAAAATAGATTATTTTGCCGTTCCTTCCCCCTAAAGTTGAACTGAGGAAGTACTTCGTCCCTTTTGAGTTTGTGTGTTCGTAAGCCATTCAAATCACCGCTTTTTTCTCCCTGCATCTGCGCCGGGTGCGCCTTTCCGCACTGTTTTTCTGTTCTGGCCGAGAGCCCGCCTCTGCCCCGCCAGCTGATTCCTGATATTTTCGCTTATTTTCCTGTGGTGCTCCAACTGGGGCCTCAGATAATCCTTGGCCTGCTCGTGCAAGTAATTCTTTGACAATAAGTATTTAGTGCTCCTTTCAGATGCCTCCATTGTGTGCAGTAAGCCGAGTGTTGAGCGCCTCGACTCATTTTTCCTCAGCGCCTCGAGCCTTTTTTTCACGCGGCCGCGCCTCTTGTTTTCGATGAGTTTTTTTGCCCCTGCCTTCACAAGCCTGAAAGCGGCAACCGTTCTCCTCAACGCGGGGCTTTTTGGCCTCATAACTGGAAAACGCTTCCCCTGCATTTAAGTTTTTCGTTTATTTGATTGTGAAGTTTCCATGACGTCCATTGGGAACCACGCCATTTATGGCGGGAGGACGTCATGAATGCGGCTCCCACTATTTAAAATGATTCTGCAGAAGCACTAATTTATGCATGAAAAAGGAATTCTCCATCAATTCGACTCGATAGTGAAATCGTTTTCAAAGCGCGACAAAATCGCGCTCATCCACGACCTTGATGCCGACGGTGTTTCCAGCGGCGTAATCGTGTATAATTCCCTGAAGCTCCTGCGCGGCAAAGCCCCTGATCTTGTTGTCACACAATCATTCAAGACGGTTGAGTTGCTTCCGAAAACAATTTCATTGCTGAAAAAGAAAAAAATTTCAAAGGTGATTGTGGTTGATTTTGCACTGGACCAGCAGCCCGAATCCGTTAAAATGACTGAAAATCTGGTTGACCAAATCCTCGTGATTGACCACCACAAGTCCTATGGGAAACCCGGGAAAAAAACTTTTTTCCTCAAGGCACAGCTTGTTTCTGATTTGGAGCCGAGCACTTATCCGACCTCGAAACTCGCGTTTGACTTGTTTTCGCGGCATGTGAATTTAGAGAAATGGTCATGGATTGCGTGCGTTGGCCTCATCGGTGATAACCAGCTAGAGCAATGGAGAGGCTTCATTGGGCGTTGCGCGAAAGACCATGATTCAAGCGTTGAGGAGTTCACGCAAATAATGAACATCATTTCGGCTGTCGAGGTTCTCGCGCCGGAAAAGCTGAACGGGCTCCTGAAATTCTATGCTTCATGCTCTTCTCCAAGGCAAATGCTTTCCTCCAGGTACGCGCCTTATGCGGAAAAGCTTGAAAGCGAAATGGCTTCGCTCATGAAAAAATTCGAAAAAGAGAAGCAGGTTTTTCCGGATGCGCAGTTGGTCTGGTTCGAGTTCAATGCGAAGCACAACATAAAATCAGCGATAATCAACAGCGTGAGCAACGAATCGTATCCGCATTACACGGTTGTTTTTGTGCAGGGCAAGGGCGATGGCTTTGTCTCGTTTTCCGCGAGGCGGCAGGATTTCAAGGTTAAAATGAATGACATTCTGGAGAACGCAGTTAAGGGTTTTGAGAATGCGGGCGCCGGCGGCCATGTTCCTGCCGCCGCGGGCAGATGCAAAAAAAAGGATTTGCCGGAGCTCAAGAGGCGGATTATTAGGCTTCTTTCCGGCCCGCCTTTGAAGGCTTGAGTTCAAGGTCGACTTTTTTTCCGTTAAGCTTCACTATTTTTCCGGGAACTCCGACAACTGTGGAGTTTGCGGGAACGTCCTTCATTATAATGAATGTTTCCGCGCCGATTTTTGCATTATCGCCTATGTTTATTGGCCCGAGGAGGGTTGCTCCTGTTCCTATGAGCACATTGCTGCCAAGTGTCGGGTGCCTTTTTCCGGCGTGCTTTCCGGTTCCTCCAAGAGTAACGTTGTGGAACAGGATGCAGTTTTCGCCTATTTCCGCGGTTTCGCCTATTACGGTTCCTGTTCCGTGGTCAATGAAGAATCCCTTGCCTATTTTTGCTCCGGGATGTATTTCGGCGCCGCTCCATGCTTTTGCCATGTTTGAAATGAAGCGGGGGATTATTGGGAGATCTGCCTTGTAAAGCTCGTGTGCGAGCCTGTAAACAAGGATTGCGTGAAAAGGAGTGTGGTTGATGAGTGCCTCGAGCCTGCTTTTTGCGGCAGGGTCATTCTTTACGACCGCGTCAAGGTCGGCCCTCATAACCCTCATTATGCCCATTCAAATCAATGAATTTGCTTCGGAGCAGAATAAAACCCTTTCCAGGAATTCAAATCCTATAAGGAACCGGCTTTTCCCATGTAGTAAACCTTGTCTTCCACCGCAAACACTTCGAACTCGTTCACGTTGGAAATCATGGGGCCGAGTATTTCCGATTTCGTGACGTCGCTGCCCATTGAAACGAAGTTCAGCGAAGGCATTACAATCAATGTTTTTCCTTTGTATTTTCCCCGCAGGAAGCACTTGTAGGTTTCTGATTTCACGCCATCCTTAATCGAAACTGCGGGGTGCTCGTGCCCTATCACAATGGTTTCGGCGCCTTTCAGGAGTTCCTTTCCCGGTTCCTTGTGGCCGTGAATGAAAAGCGTTTTTGATTTTTCCGCAAAGTAATGCTCAACAACTTTCACACCCATTGATTTTGCAATGGGTCCGAGGATTGCGTCGTGGTTACCCTTTACGAGTATAACTTCCTTGCAGTGCGCCTTGAGAAGTTCAATGAGTTCAGCCACTTCGCGCCACTCCTGCCTCGAGATTTCCCCGAACTCGTGCTTTAGGTCGCCGTTCACAAGAATCTTCTCGGCGCCTTTTGCGTGCGGAAAAGTTTTGTCCCCAAGCCGCCTCTTTATTTCCTCGAAATTCAGCCTGGGAACGAAAACGCCCTGTGAGTTGAGCATTCCTTCGTAGCCGAGCTGCAAATCCGTTATTGCGAGCAACTTCTCGGCTTTGAGGAAAAGTGCCAGGTCAATTATTTCTATTCCTTTGACGATTTCTTTCTTCATGAGCAATCTTCTTTAAAACCGTGAACTTCCAAATCCAAAGCTATTTTGCGGAATCATTGTTCCTTGCTTTTATCTGCAGCCATTTTTTCTATGTTTAACCTGGTTCCTTTTCCTATTACTGTATACCATTTTCCGTTCGTGTTCGGCACTGCCATTCGGGTATATTTTCTGCCGGCGCCTGTTTCAAAAAAAATCTGGTAAAATTTTATTCCTTTTACATCAAATTCTTTTAAGCTTAATATTTTGTGAACAGGAAGCGGTTTTGTATGCAGGTAAATGGCGCCGTTTGTTGTCGGTAATCTTATGGATTTGGTGGTAATGCCGAACAATGGGTCTGTTCTTCCCTCTCTCCTGATTTCCGGGTCATGAATAACCGCATCTACGTTGAAGTCATGGCTTACTGGCGCCTTGTTTTTTCTAAATAATGCCATAAATATACTCGGATTCCCACAATTTAAATTGTTTAGGTTTGTACGAGTGCAAGTTACTCTTCGGGTAGTTTTTCCCCTATCCGCTCCATTACTCTTTCATGCATCCTTTTTATGAAAGCAAGCCTGTCCTCCATGCGCATTGTGTCCATGCGCCCCTGCATCGCAATGTTCCACGCGAACGGGCTTGGAAACGCTGAATCCAGGAGCTTGGTTTTAATCTTATGCGCCTCGAGACCCTCAATCACTTTCTCCGCGGAAGTAATGTCCATGGCGTCTTCGAGCACTTCGCGCCTCGCCTCCTTCAAAATTATGAAATTGTTGCTGATTCTGCGCACGGCGCTGAGCAACAAGCGCGAGCTCATCTGCTGCCTTCCCGCGCTCTTGGTGCGGCCTTTGTAAGAGCGCAGAATCATTAATGAGCGTGTTGCGCAGTGCCTGAACCTCCTCGAAAGAATCTCCGTATTGTTGATCGCGAACTCGAGAATTTTCCTCAAATCCTTCCTGTTCACTGCTGTCAAGGCCTTTTCAATCGGCATTTTGTCGTTGCTCGAGAGCATGAACCCGTTGTCGTTCATTGTTATTTCAACATCATGGCGCATTATTTTAGAGAGCGCGTAACCATATGCAAAGCTGAGCGCGTCATTCGTTTTTCTCCCGTAGAGCGCGTGGAAAACGAGATTGGTGCGCCCTTCTTCCCTGAAGCGCTCAATTATTATTTTTCCGTTGTTCGGAATCTCAAGGAATTTGAACTGTTCGTAAAAATATTCGTAAAGCGCTTCAGCGGCCTTTTCGTTCAAATGCACGTATTCCATGAGGAACGGAACCATTTTTCCCTTCTTTTCCCCTGCCTTCAGCTTTTGCTCCATCAGCTTCCTGAATCTCCCGATTTCCAAAGCGAGGTCAAAACTTAGGGGAAGCATTTCCGAGAACCATGAAGGGACGGTCGGCGGCCTCTTGTAGGCGGCAACGACCTGCGCCGTCATCCCCCTCGTGAATTTGAACTCGTAAGTCTGGCCGCCAAGAACAAACACGTCTCCTTTGTGCAGCCTTTCAAGGAATCTTTCGTCTATTGTTCCGATTGTTGCTTCGCCGATTTTCACTTTTATTTTTGCCTCGTCAGGGATTGTTCCGATGTTGGTCATGTATATTATGCGCGCGGTTTTTCCGCGCCTGCCAATCATTCCCGTTGCATCGTCCATCCAGATTTTTGCGTACACGTGCCGCGTCTCGAGAGAAGTGTACATTCCCGCGAGGTATTCTATTGTTTCGTTGAAGTCAATTCTCGGCAAATCCTTGTAGCAATAGCTCTGCTTCACTAATTTGTAAAGCTCATCAACGTGGATTTTGTCTTCAATGGCTATTCCGAATATGTGCTGCGCCAATACATCGGTTGCGTTCTGTGTTATTTTTATTTTGTCGAGTTTTTTCTCCAAAGCACTTTTGAGCATTACGGCGCACTCAACCAAATCATCGCGGTCAAGAACTATGATGCGGCCTTTTACGGTTGTGTGCAGCTGATGCCCGCTCCTCCCTATTCTTTGTATTGCGCGTGCAATGCTCTTCGGGCTTCCCAAAAGAATCACTAGGTCAATGTATCCGATGTCTATTCCCAATTCAAGCGATGTTGAACAAACAACGCATTTGAGTTCGCCGCGCTTCAATCTCTCTTCTACATTTAACCTCATTTCCCTGGACAATGAACTGTGGTGCGCTCCAATGTTTGCTCCGTATTCAGTTGGATATTTGTCCTTGAGGTTGTGCACCACTCTTTCGGTTGCGCTTCTCGTGTTCGTGAAAATGAGGGTTGTGCGGTGCTGTTTTACCAGTTCGTGCAGGGTGCTGTAAAGGGCTTCCTGTATGTTCTCGCTCGAGGCATTCGTGAAGCTGTTCAATGGGGAAATGACTTTCAAATCGAGTTTTTTGAGGAAGGAGACATCGACTATTTTGCAGTCTCTTGGTTCGCTGTGCTCGTTTCCAACAAGATAGTGCGCAACCTCTTTGAGCGGTGAAACCGTTGCGCTCAAACCTATTCTGCACAATCCTGTGGAAAGCCTCTGCAGCCTTTCAAGCGAAAGAGAAAGATGCACGCCGCGCTTGTTTTCCGCGAGCGAATGTATCTCATCCACGATAACCCATTGCGTTCCCCTTAGGTTTTCCCTGAATTTCGGCGCAGTGAGTATTATTGCAAGCGATTCGGGCGTTGTGATGAGTATGTGCGGCGGCTTTCTGAGCATTTTGCTTCGCTCGCTCTGCGTTGTGTCTCCGGTTCTTACTGCAACGCGTATGCCTAATTTTTTTCCATGCTTTAATGCGGCTTCCTTTATTTCATCCAGCGGTTCCTTGAGGTTTCTTTCGATGTCATTCGAGAGCGCGCGCAAGGGCGAAATGTACACGCAATAAATTTTGTCCTCCAATTGGTTCGCTTCGCTTAAGTTCAGTAATTCGCTGAGGATTGCGGTGAATGCGCTTAAGGTTTTTCCTGTGCCTGTTTCGGCGCTTACGAGTGTGTTCTGCCTGTAGTGAATGTTGGGGATTGCGTAAAGCTGCGGCTCTGTAAAGGTCCCGAACTTTTTTTTGAACCAAGCGGCCATCATGGGGTTGAGCAGCTTGAATATCTGCTCGCCTTCATGCTTTTCCTGCTGGATTTCTATGCTCATAACCAAACATTCTCTTGCTACATAACTATTTGCCATGCTTTTTTGGCAACAATTAGTATACACAAACACTTAAATGCGTTAGCCGCGGTTTCATTTTTTCAGCAGCTTGAACGCCCTTTCACCACTTCTGTATCTTGTCTATTCCGAGCCTTACGATGCGCTCGTTCATTTTTTCTATTATTTCGAGGTCCTTTTCCAGATAGGTTGCGATTTTTTTGTGCTCGCCGTTCCAATGGGCTTTCGCAACATTCTCTCCATCAAAGCCCTCGATTGTTTCTATTCCGATGAGCTGCGCGAATTCCTTCATTTTGCCGCGCGTGTGCTTGTAGGTGAATGCGGAGATTGATTCCCTCAAATCAATTACTTCTTTGATTGTAAAGGGGACTATTTTCACTTCATTGATGAAGCTCCTGGTTACAAGTATAGGCAAATCAAAGTCCTTTACATTGAAGCCAACCAGTTTTCCGCTGAGGGCATTTTGTTTCCTGAATGCCGCGAATTCGCTCCAGAATTTTTCAAGCATTTCCTTTTCGCTTTTGCCCTGGATTATGACTGCACTTTTGCCTGTTTCCTTTACTCCTATTGCGACAATGCTCGAGTCTATGGGGTTCAATAATTTCTTGCGCTCAGCCTCATCCCTTTTCAGATAGTCTTCCCTGTCGAGCGGGCATGTTTCTATGTCAAAGCAGAAGTACTTCAAAGTGGCACCATAAAGAATGTTTTTTGAAGTTCTTTTAAACTAGTAGTCCGCGAGGCTTATTTGCAGGGAATCATAGTTCGCCTTCAGTTTCGTGGCCTGCTTCTCCCTTATTTTCTGCATCAACCCGTGTTTTGTGAGCATGTTTGCATCGCGGCTTATCGCTTCCTGCTTCCTGTTGAGCTTTTTCGAAATTTGGGAAACCGTTTTTTCCGAAGTTTCATTGATGACATGGCTGAGCAGCTCAATCCTTTTAGGAGAAAGCAATTCGTAAAGTTCCTTTGCGCTTTTCAGGTAAAGCGTATGCGTTCCGGGTTTTGCTTTTTTTGGGCTCTTGTATATTTCCCGCAGTTCCTGTTTCATGTCTTTCCCTATTTTTATCACGAGTTCCTTCATAAAGTCCACCTGATAACTCCCTATGTTATATAACCTGCCACGTTATATTTAATGGTTGTCTTCGTATTTCATCCTGTATGTGTGCCAGTTTTTCCTTATGTTTTCCATGAACTCTTCCAGCGTTTCGAAGCTTTTTTCCTTGCCGAGATAATGCTTTTCGGGTTCTTTTAGGTAGACCTGTGGACGTTTGTTTGTTCCTTTTCCGAGGCGTCGAACCTTATTATTTCCCGCGGCTTGCCGTTTATTATTGATATTTGCGACACCGCGAATGCGGCTAGCCCCTTGAAATCACGAGTGTACACGAACTTCACGAAGAGCTTGTTCTCCATTCCCTTGCCTAGGTATTCGCTGAAGCTCTGTTCCAGTGCGCCCTTCATTCATGAATCGAATATGTTTGCTTTTAACCAGCTTGCAGGGTTCATTGCCGGTGCGACGTCACTTTTTTATTCTCAGATTCCCTTGTTTTTACTCATGGATATAGTAAGGGTTAATGAGAAGCACATTGATGCGATTGCGGAGCTCCTGAAAAAGGAGTTTTTGAAGCCGCCTTATAATGAAACCTGGATTCTCTCGCGCTTGGTCGGGAGGGTTGAGGAGGTTTTCGGGGATAACAAGAAGTTTTGTTTTGTTGCGGTACGCAGCGGCGTTGTTTTGGGTGTTGTTCTTGCGAGCACAGTTGTTTTCCGTGAGGGCACGCGGTGTTTCGTGGAGGAGTTCGTGATTGATTCGCAGGAGCAGGATGCTGGCGTAGGCACAAAGCTCCTTGCGCGCCTCGAGGTGGAGTGCAAAAAAGCCGAGATTGAGACCCTCTGGGTTACGGTGAACCAGAAGGCCAGGGCACAGGGCTTCTACCTGAAAAGTGGCTTCGTTGCTTCGGATTACCGCTTAATGGAAAAGCAGGTGAAGTAAAGCTTCGCACCGGCAATCCGCCTGGAATATTCTTAAATACTACTTAGTATTACTTGGTAGTATGGAGAATGTGAGCATTAAATTGGAAACGCCTGTTGCGCGGCGCATGGAGAAGCGCATGGGTGAGTTCAATTACAGCACCAAGACGGAGTTCATCCGCGACGCAATCAGGGGCAAATTAAAAGAGCTTGATGAGCAGGCTGCAAAAAAGAAGGCATGGGCTGCGTTGTTTGCAATGAGGGGCGCTTTCAAGGGGAAGGGGAAGTTTAAGACTGATGCGGAGTTTTACGAGTGGCGCAATAACGAGGGCAGCAAGGAGCTAATGGAGTATTATGAGAAGAAATTCGGCCTCAAGGAAAAATAATGCCCTCGGGCGCGCCACAATTCGCTATATCCGTGAGTTCTTCAAAGTGCATGTCCCTTGTCACCATTATTGCCTCATTGTCCCTTGCGATTATTGCGTGCAAAGCATCGTTGAAAGGGAGTTTTCTTTCGGTTGAGATGCGCTTTGCTTCGGCGAATTGTTTTCCTGAAACTTCTGCTTCCTCAAGGGTGATTGAGAAATTTGAAAGTGTTTTTACGGCAATTTCCCTGCCGAAATCTTTGAGTTCAAATAATACCGGTTCCGCAATAACAATGGTGCATTTGTGCTTTTCACAGTTTTTGAGGAACCTGAAAGCGAATTCCCCAAGCGGCCTCACTCCGTCTTTCCTGTCCTCGAAATAGTCCCGCCAGATTGCTGTATCCAGGTAAAACCTCCTGCTTGCGCTCATTCTAAATCTTCCAAAACAATGAAATTCTGCAGGTTTAAAAGTCCGCTTAGGGCACAGTGCCGGTGCGAAAAATCCGCCCCAAAACCAGTGAAATCCGAAAAAATAGAATAACCGATTTAATGTTCAGTTAATTGCCCGCCAACAAATTTTAGCACTCTCTCATCAACCAAAACATCTTCTTTCCTTATTAGTGTCTTTATTCGTATGCCCTCAAGTGTCCTGCACCTGCTCAAAGCAACATACAGTTGCCCGTGTGCAAAAGCACCGCTTCCCACATCAATAATTACGTTGTCAAATGTTTTGCCCTGGCTCTTGTGTATGGTTATTGCCCAGGCCAAACGCAATGGGAATTGTGCAAAGCTGCCCACGAGTTCCTGCAGAATTTCTTTTTTGTATTCATCGAACCTGTAATTGTAGAGGTTCCACTCGTGGGGCTCCACATTAACCTCTAGTTTTCCTATTTTGATGCGAATGCTTTGCTCTGATAAGCCTGTTACTGTTCCTATTGTCCCGTTGACCCATCTTTTTGCGTTGTCATTTACCAAAAACATTACCTGTGCCCCCTTCTTGAGGCCCAGAATATTGTCGGCAGGCAGTGAATCTAACCTGAATTTGCCTTCGGCATGGCCCTTGTAATTATACTGCAGGCCCGGGAGCTGTGCGAGTTTCTTTGAATTAATGTTATCCGCCATGGAATTTGTCGTGGTTAAGTGAACCATGCCCTCGTCATTCTCGCCTTGCCAGAGCCTCGAATTCAATTCACCCAAATCTTGGGCAGTAAAAGTTTTGTCCCTGATTCTGTTCAATACTTCAATGAACTCGGCATCCTTTTGCCTGTAAACTTTTTCAAATTCCACGGGCTTATATTTGAAATCCTTCATTACAATCGAATCAAAAAAATACTCGGACTTATAGTTTGTGCGAAAGAATGGCTGCTGTGCATTATTCACTACGGGCGGCAATTGGCACATGTCCCCGATGAATAGCACCTGCTTTCCCCCGAATGGCTCCTGTGATTTGAGGACTGTTTTGAGAAAAGCGTCGATGCAATCCAATAAATCCGCCCTGACCATGGATATTTCGTCAATTATGAGCAGATCGAGTTTCCAGAAAATGCCTGTTTTTTTCCTATTCCTCGCTTCTTTGATTGCATCTTTTACGGAGAGCCCGGGCGGGAACCTGAAGAATGAGTGTATGGTTTGTCCGCCTACATTGAGTGCGGCGACCCCCGTAGGCGCGAGTACAACAATCTTCTTCTTTGAACGCTCCTTCAAATACTTCAAAAATGTGGATTTTCCCGTGCCCGCGCGGCCGGTAATGAAAACGCTCTCCGCAGAATTTTCGAGCAGGCCAAGTGCCTTTTCAAATCCCGCGCTAAACTCGATTTCCGAAAACAAATTCCCAGCCTTCCGAATCCTTCAAGCCCTTCCGAACCCTCTAATAAAACCCCCAAGCATAGAAAAATCCCTGCCCCGCGCCGGAGTGCCCGTAGGGTACGTTGCATCGTGAGGCGCCCCAAAAGGTGGTTTAAACTGTAACTTAGCGCGTGAGCGGGAAACCCCGCACCTTTAGCGCGTGAGCGGGAAACCCCGCACCTTTAGGTGTGGGATGAGAGCGAACCTATTTCTGTCTGA
>AQRS01000030.1 GCA_000402355.1 Candidatus Iainarchaeum andersonii SCGC AAA011-E11 | reverse complement strand
AAAGACACTAAAAAAGTTTCAAAATTAATGTCTTTCGATATTATTTTAATTCTTTTTTTTGAACTTGCTTTTTGCCTTATTTCTTGTTTTCTATTGCCGCTTTCACGAGCCCGAAGTAAATAGGGTTCGGGTTCAAAGGCTTTGAAGTGAATTCCGCGTGGTACTGCGTTCCTATGAAGAAAGGGTGCCTTGGAAGCTCGAGAATCTGCATTATTTTCTTTGAGGGCGCCTTTCCGGAAAAAACAAGGCCGCCTTTCTCAAGCATTTCAATGAACTTAGTGTTCACATTAAAGCGGTGCCTGAACCTCTCGCGCACATGCTCTTTTTTCCCGTAAAGCTCGTAAGCCTTCGTCCCCCTGACTATTTTGACGTCGAAACCGCCCAAGCGCAGGGTTCCCCCAAGGCCCTCGACCTCCTCCTGTTCCGGGAGAATGCAGATAACGTTGTTGGGCGGGTCCTTCTTCACTTCCTCAGTCGAGGCATTTTTGATTCCGCACACGTTCCGCGCGAACTCTATTACAGCCATCTGGAAGCCGTAGCAAATCCCCAAAAATGGCATATTGTTTTCGCGCACGTACTTCACAACCGCGATTTTTCCCTCGACCCCGCGAGTTCCGAAGCCTCCGGGCACAATTATTCCGTTCACTCCCTTCAATGCTTCCTTCACGTCGGATTTGCCCTTTTCAATGTCGGTTGTTTCAATCCACTTCACGTTTATTTTTGTCTTCAAAACCGCGGAGCAGTGCTCAAGTGCTTTCACAATGCTGATGTAAGTGTCGCTCGTGCCTGTGTACTTGCCGGCGATGCCGATTGTTATTTCGCCCTTGTATTTCACGATGTTTTTGTTTGTCCACTCCTTAAGTGTCGCGCTGCCGTCTTTCGGGAATTTTTTCTCGAGGCCCATTACCTGCAAAATCGCCTCGTCTATTCCCTGTTCCCTGTAGAACAAGGGCAGTTCGTAAATGTTGCCGACATCGTAAGTGTTGAATACCCTTTCAAGCGGAACGTTCGCGTTCATGGAAATTTTTTCCTTTATTGTTTCGGTTACCGGGCGCTGGCTCCTGCAAACAATCACATCAGGCTGCAGGCCAAGGCTCATCAATTGCCTCAATCCTAATTGTGCGGCCTTGCTTTTGAATTCCCCGAGGTGGCTGGGCTCTAAAATATAAGTGAGGTTTATGAGGCACGCGTTCTGCGCCCCTTCCTCATAAATCAGTTCCCTCACGGATTCCATTGCGAAAAGGTTTTCATAATCTCCCACGGTTCCGCCGATTTCAATCAGCACAAGGTCTGCGTTTGATTTCATTGCGAGGTTCCTGAGAACCATTTTCGTTTCGCCGGTGACATGGGGAATGTACTGCACATCGCGGCCGTTGTATTCGCCTTTTCTTTCCTTCGTGATTATTTTCTGGTAAATCTGGCCGTGGGTGGTGAAATTGTCCTTTGTGAGGTCCATGTTCAGGAACCTTTCGTAAGAACCGAGGTCCATGTCGGTTTCCATGCCGTCATCAAGCACAAAAACTTCGCCGTGCCTGTAAGGGCTCAAAGTGCCCGAGTCAATGTTCAGGTAAGCTTCAACCTTTATCGGCGCGACTTTCAGGCCACGGTCCTGAAGGGTTTTTCCCAAAGCGCTGGAAAATATGCCCTTTCCTATTCCGCTTATGACCGAGCCTGTGATGATTACATATTTGGTTTTGCCTTTTTTGTAGCCGTCAGGGATAGCGGAAAAGTTTTCCTCGCTGGATTTGTCGCTGATTTTTCCCAGGAACTTCTCGTCCAAAATGCCCCACCTAATTTCACTACTGCTGTTTGACCGCAAAAATCTGCTGCCGCAAACCTATTTCAATCAAACCTATAAACAGACTAATCTTAAGTGCGTTAAGGTATATAAGCTTAATTTGAAAAAATTTTTTTCCAAAAATTTTCGGGAGAAATAGATCAAGGCGAGGGCGCAATTTTCATGCCTCTCGGCTGCGCTTGCTCTCTTAACTAATTGCCCCCTTGGGTGTTTAAATAATTATTGCCGCGCCTTTTTTCGCGTAGTGCCTTTCTATCTGCTTTACAAGGCCTGTGCCGATTCCTTTTCCCTGGAACCCCTCCTTTACGGCAATGTCCTCCACCAGGCCGCGCTCGCCGTCAAACCACGTGAACCCTGAGCAGATTGCGTAACCTGTCACTTCGCGCTTTTCCTCCGCCACGATGCAGAAGCCGCGCCTTGATTCGAGTATTTCTTTGATCCTTTTCCTTGCGCCGCGGGTGCTCCACTTTTCCTTGTAAGGCGGCTTTGAGAATTCGCGCATCATTATCCGCGCCGCCTGGACAATGTCCTTTGGCTTCATTTTCCTTATGCGAACCATTGTTGTCCCATGCAAAATACTCAGTGTTTCTGCATAAAAAATGTTTTTATTGCCGTTTTCAGGTGCTTTTTTTAACCTGTCTGCAAAAATAATTATTGGCTAGGGGGAGTAGTCTAGCTTGGTTAGGATTCAGCGTTCGGGACGCTGCGACAGGGGTTCAAATCCTCTCTCTCCCATAACCTTTTTCTTTCCTTTACAAGGGAAGAAAAACGTTAACGAAAAAGAAAGGGGTAGCAAGGAAAAGGTCTCGGAAACCAAGCAGAACCGTTGGTTCTGCTGGTCCAGCAAAACAAAGTTTTGCTAGGAAACGTAGTTTTTCTGAGGTTCTGAATCCTCTCTCCCACTTGTTTTTTTGAGCAGTAATTATTGAATCGTAATGCAGACCCGCGGCAGCAATTTGGATTTATTCGCTTTAATGCGCTCCGCATGGGTTCTGCAAAAAGAGTCATGGCAGGCCCCGCAACTTTTGGTCTTGTGGCCTGCAATGTTTATTATGGGGGTTTTTCCCCGGCAATCCATCAAAGTTTTCTGCCGCAGGAGCCCCGCATAAATGAAAAAAGCAGTTTTTCAACCGCTTATATTCTGGAAATGTTGAACATTTCCCTGTGCGGAATCTCTTCCACTTCATGTGTTTGTGGGTTGTATTTGAACCTTATCATATTCTATTCACCTCTTATTTTTTTGGGTAGAAAACTCGAGAATTAGGAAATCCAATTTTTTTATTTGAATACTTTATTTTCCCTATTTTTACCTTCAGTAAGAATTGCTGCTTTACAGGTATTTAAAGGGCTTGGTTTGCCTTTTTTTGCGTGTTTTTGCCCTCCAGGCGTATTTGTTCGAGGCCGCGCAGGTCTTTTTCCTCTTTTTCCCTGGCATTCCCCTGTTGGTTCGCAATGGGCAAAAGTACTGTCGTGAATATTATGCTGAGGATTATGAGGTAAAAGGCTATTTCGGAGAGGGAAGCGAGCTGCGGAATAAGGCCTGTAATGTGCCCGTTTTGGCCGCTGGCTATCGCGTTCTGGACCGCTATGAGCGGGTAGGTTGCAAGCACTGCCGTTGCAAGGCCTCGCGGGTTTATTGCAGTCAAAACCCCGGCATAATCGGAATAGGTAGAGTTTTTGGTGCTGAGTTTCACGACAATGTGCCTTATGAGGTACAGGAATAAAAGGAGGAGGAATGCTATTGCAAAATTCCTTGTGTTCCCCACGGCAACAACTATTCCGAGGAATACAAAGAAGAACGTGCGTATGAAAAAAGATATTTCGGACTGGAACTGCTGGATTATGGGGCGGTTTTCCACTTCAGTCGAATGTATTATGCGCCTCACTGTCCTTTCATTTCCAAGTATTATTCCGAATGCGAGCACGGAAATCGCGCCGCTTCCGCCCAAAAATTCTGTGAGCGAGTACACTATGAGCACTATTGCAAACGTAACCATGTAGTTGTAGCCTTTTTCTATGTGTGAAAGCAGGAGTATGGATGCCACCCCGGATAAGAGGCCAAGGAATATTCCTATTGCGAATTTTCCCACTATTCCCTGTGCAATGAAAAGGGGATTGATTATTCCGGAGAGAAGCGCCTGCGTGAGCACTATTGCAAGTATTATCGAGAACACGTCGGTGATTGATGATTCGAGCGTCAGGAACCTCCGTATTTCTTCCGGAAGGGTCATGACTCTTGTCATTGACAGCGTGATGCCGGTGTCTATGCCGCCTATTATCGCGCCGAGGATTGCGCCTATCAAAGGGTCCATTCCCAGAATGGCGAACAATGCGGCCGTTCCTATCATGGAGAAAATTGTTATCAGCCCTGCAACGGCCAGAATCCTGCCGCTTTTGAACATCACTTCGAATATGTTGAGCGAGAGCGCGCCGTCGAAAAGCAGGAAAGTCAGTGCGAGTGTCCCGAAGAAATTCTGGAGGCCTGTGAAGTCCTGGTCATTCACGAGCCCTGAAATCCTGAGGCCAAACCCTATTCCGAGGAGCAAGAGTGCCGTTGGAATGGTGAACCTTCTTGAAAGCAGTTCGCCGAGGTAACCGATTACAATCAGCCCACCGATAATGAGGAATGCGATTTCTACTCCGACTGCCATGAAAATTATTAGTTGGAGCAGAGTATTTAAAGGTGCCTAACGCGGGGTTCAGTACACTATGGTTGGCCGTAGCAATGCCTGCAGAACCAAAAAAGCGGCAATACTGAATATTGCGAGGAAAAACAAGGTTGTGAAGAACGTGAAAGCGCCATGCACAATGCCTTTTTTTGTTGTCACGTAAACCGAGGGAAGGAAAACTATTCCCGCGGAAGCAATGAGGCCAATCAGCATTATGAGCAGTGCTATTCCCTGTGCGTTGTGCAAGAATTTTTGCAGCACATCGGCCGCAATGAACGAGCCAAGCGCGAACACTGTGGCTAACGCGGAGCTCGCAAACCCTATTCCAGCGCTTTTCACATATTCATTTCCATTCGGGCCCTTTATTTTCGCGAGCCCGGCTTTCCTCATAATTATTGCTGCGCCCGCAATTATAATTCCCGCGGCAATTATCCAGAGTGCGATGTCCGCAAAGTTCAGCGCGAGCCAGTTCTCGCCGTAATTGCCCTTCACGTGGAAGCTCTCGAAAGGGTCCAAATTTGTTGCTGTTTTCACGAGGCCCTGTGCGTTCCGGATTCCGTAATAATAGTCCCTGTAATAAGGGTCAATCATTATTGCCGAATCAGATGCCTTTGCCATTGTTGCTTCGGACATGAAGCCGAGGCCCGGCCTGTAATCAACGCTTGATTCGCCGCCTTTAAGCGAAAGCCCGTCCTGTACGTTCACGGCAACCCGCACGTTCTGTATCAGGACTGCGCGGTTGTCTATTATTGTCTTGAAGTCAAAGGAGTAGTTTCCGAAAAAATCCTTCTGCGCGTAATTCGGTATTTTGTAAAAAATTATTATTGAGCCGGAATTGTTCCTTTCGATTGCGTTCCAGAGTTCGATGTTGAGTATTGTTGCGCCTGAAGTGAGGGTTTTTGTGTAGTCAAGTGCCTGTGGATTCTGGTATTCAGGGTTAGGATAGTAATCGTTTCCGTACCCATAAGCGTAATCCTTGTACGCGTATCCCTGCATGATTTTGTAAACAACCGCGTTCCCCGGGATTTCGAGGCTGATGTTTCCCAATGGCCGGTCCAGGGTGTTCTCGATGTCTATCTGTGCCCTCACGATTGCATCTCCCTCGCCGTCGAATGAAACCGCGTAGAATTGGTTGGTGTGCATGTAGCCGTCGCTTTTTGCGGCGGAAGCAGCCTGCATCTGTGTGAGAGTAAGGAGGAGCGCAATGAAAACCAGTGCAAGTGATTTCTTCATGAAACAATAAGAAACGCACCTTTATATCTGGGTTTTGAAATTGTTAGTAAAAAAGCTAATTCGCGGAATTGCTTCCATAAATTTTTTTTGGCAAAACAGGCCTGAGAAAATGGAGTGAAGGTTGTTCGGGATCCGCAACAAGTCTTAGCAATTCTCTCTAGCCGAGTGAGCCTGATCCCGAACAATCGTCCAAGGAAATTCCTTGTTAGGTTATTCCCTAGTCGACCACCTCACTGCTTATTGGTTCCTTTCTAATATAAATTCTTTTCCAGCACTTTGGTTGGTTCTAAAGTTATTTTCGTTGATGGGCGATACGGCCTTCTCTTTGACAGGAAAAAAACATTTTCGAACAACCCAATACCCTAACGGGCATTCCGTTGATGGCGGGTTTGCTTCGCGGCAACCCAAATCACCTGTGTGGTGATTTCCGTTGACGGGAAGTTCGAGCAACCCAAATTCCTAAAGGGGGTTTTCCGTTGACGGGAAACCCCCAATAAAATTGGTGCTGATTTTTTTGTGGCAATTTCAGCGGCTCAAGAGCTTTGAGAGCGATTTTTTTTCATTGAGGCAGCGTATGGCTTCCGCGAGCAATGGCGCTATCGAAACCACGGTTATTTTGCTGCTTTTTGCCCTTTGGGGGATGCTGTTCGTGACAATCACTTCTTTTATGGGGCTTTTTTCTATTTTCTGCACCGCGTTTCCCGCGAATACTCCATGTGTTGCCATGGCATAAACCGCGGTTCCGCCGGCTTTCAATATTGCTTCCGCGGCATTAACCAAAGTTCCGCCGGTGTTGATTTCGTCATCCACAATTACCGCGATTTTTCCCTTCACGTCTCCGACGAGGTTCATTACTTCGCTCTGGTTTTGTTTTGGCCTGCGCTTGTCAATGATTGCGAGTTCCGCGTCCAGTTTTTTCGCGTATGCCCGTGCGCGTTTCGTGCTGCCCATGTCCGGCGCTACAACAACCAGGTTCTTCAGGTTTTTCTTTTTAAAGTAACGCACCAATGGCCCCGAGGCATAAACAAAGTCAGCGCGCATGTCGAAAAATCCCTGTATCTGGTCCGTGTGCAAATCCATTGTGAGGACCGCGTTTGTTCCCGCGGAGTAAAGGAGCTTCGCAACGAGTTTTGCGGTTATCGGTTCGCGGTCCCCGACTTTTCTGTCCTGCTTCCCGTAACCATAATACGGGATTATGCATGTAACCCTTTCCGCGGCCGCGCGTTTTGCCGCATCCACCATTATGAGGAGTTCCATTATGTTGTCGTTCTGCGGATTTCCGGTGCTTTGAATCAGGTAAACGTCCTTTCCGCGCACGCTCTCCAAATAATTGACGTAGTTTTCGCCGTCCGCGAATTTCTTGAGTTCCACTTTCCCCAAATGCGTTTTGAGGTGTGACGTGATTTCTTTTGCGAGTTCGGGGTTGCTGTTTCCGGAAAAAATCAGGGGGTTCTTTTCCATTGGGACCAATATATTTAGGGTGTATAGGTTTTTATACGATTTTCCCTTCGGCCCGCGAAATCATGGCCAGGTTAATTATAAATACGACTAAAAGCAAAATAAGGGTATTATGCGCAATGCCCAGGGTGCAACGGAATACCTTCTAATATTTGGCGTGGTGGTGGTTGTGGCGCTGCTGTTCATGGCGCTCATGTCAGTGCTTTCAAATGCGGGCCAGGTGGAAACCGGGCAAAGCGCGGACAAGTTCGTGAACATAGTAAAGGGCATCAGCGAAGGAAAAATCGGCGCTTCAGGTTCCTCATCGATTTGCGCCAAGTCTTCGGAATGCACTTCCTGTGAATCAGAACTTTCTGGCGGCAAGTGCCTGAGCGGTATTTGCCAGAAATTCCAGCCCTCGCAACCATGTTCATGAATGTTACCCTTGTTTTTGCAGCGGTTTTTAAACTGAAAAAGTATAAATATTGAAAAGCCCTTCATAACTTGGTTCGCATGGAGAAAGCGCAGGGTTCTTTGGAATACACTTTGCTTGTCGGGGGCGCGGTGCTGATTGTGCTGGTTGTGGCGATTCTCATTTCCGGGCTTTCGCAGTCCCAGGCCGAGCAGACCGTTGAAAGTTCGCAGACAACTTTTGGTAGGGTGGATGAAACGCTCAATAATATTCCTGATGTTATTCCCGGCAGGGTTTATCTGAACGATAATTTTAATGACGGTGATTTGGTTGGCTGGACATATGACGCGTCAAGCTCACTGGAAAAATGGGCGGTTAACAACGGTGTTCTTCAGGGCGGCTTTACTGGTTCGGACAATAATCCTCAAGTGGCGAAGCTGACGCGGCAGCTCAGCGGCCTCACGAACCACGCTTACACTATGACCGCGGAAATTTACTCTCCTGCGGAGCAGGCAGGGCTGATTGCTGGTGGTGTGTTCGTGAGGCGATACTCCGGCAAGTACCAGATTATGCTCGGCACCAACCCTGTGGCGACCAGCGGTCCCCTTGATTTTGGCAAGAACTGGAAAATAACGTGGGTTCCGGATGAAGGCGGAACGCTAGAACTTTATGTTGACGGGCAGAAAATACCTTGGGTCAGCGGATCAAACAAGGGGCTTGCCAATACCGGCGAATTCGGTTTC
>AQRS01000029.1 GCA_000402355.1 Candidatus Iainarchaeum andersonii SCGC AAA011-E11 | reverse complement strand
TGCATCGGAACATTGGTGCGCTTGATTGAATCGGTTTTCCTGTCCCACTCATAAATGTTGCTCAGCAAAGCCTGCTTATCCATGGAACTCACTTCAGTAACCTGCATTATGCGCCTCTCAACGCCCTTGCCCTTCACATAAATCCTGTACTGCACAAGAATCAGGTCAAGCAGGGGAATCAATGACTCTGGAACCCCCATTGGGTCCGCCTTGAGGCGCAAAAGCATTTCCTTTGCGGAATTGCTGTGCAGCGTACCCAATGCACCCTTGTGCCCGGTATCCATTGCAACAAACATTGTTTCCGCTTCCTTGCCGCGCACCTCACCCACAATTAGCCTGTCGGGGCGCATCCGCATGGCATTTTTCAGCAAATCATCCATCGAAACCCCTTCCTGGCCCTTCATTTTAGGACGGGACTCCATCTGCACCCAGTTCTGCCTGCTGCCAAGATGAAGCTCGAGAGTATCCTCTATTGAAATCACGCGCTCGTGGAACTTTATGAAAGTGGACAAGGCATTAAGCGTGGTTGTTTTTCCGGAGCCCGAGCCGCCGGTAATAATTATGTTCATCGGCTCGATGTTCATGCCCTCAACCATCACCCACAAAAAAGCCGCGAGCTCGCTCGACATCGTGTTATTGGCAATCAGGTCAATGACGCTCAAAGGAACGGCGGAAAACTTCCTTATTGTAAGTGACGGCCCGAACGGAGTAACAAACGGGAACGTGGCGTTCGCGCGGTTTCCGTCAGGCAGGCGTGCATCCAGCAAAGGGTGTTCGGTATCGAACTTTTTCCCGACGGTTTTCGCAATCTTCTGCAGCAAAGCATCGAGGGACTTCTTGTGCTTATACTCGACATTTGTTTTGCACACGCCATAACGCTTATGGAAAACAAACACGTAGGTCTCGTAACCGTTGACCATTATCTCCTCAAGGTTATCATCAAGAACCAATGGGGAGAGCTTGGCGTAGCCAATCGCGTCCCCCAAAATTGTTTCCGCAAGGACGGCATGGCTCTTCACGGGCGGCAAAAACTCCGTGAAAAGCGCAATCATCGCCAGCTTCATGGCCTCGAATTCCGTTTCCCGCAAAAGTGTTTCAAGCGCGTCATTGTAAGTAATCGGCTGGATAATCTTCTCCCTGAACATGTCCACGAAACGCTTGCTGAAAAGCTTTCCCAACTGCGAAGTGACCTCCTCAAAACTCCAGTTGCCGAGAATCAAATGCACCAGGGATTCACGGATGATTTTTTCCTCCTCATTCAGGCTCGGGTCCTTTATGTCATAATAGAAAAACGGGAAGCCCTCATAAATCTCGACAACCCCATAGGAATCTATCTTTGGGCCCCTGAACTCCTTGAACTCGGAAGCCAACCAACCACCAGAAAAACAATGTATTTATAGTAAGAATTATTAGTATATAAAACTGGTGATTCCGTTGCAGCAGATTCTTGCCAAAACCCTCAAAAAAATCACCCCTGCAAAGCAGGAACTGGCAAAAGAAAAAAAACTGGCCCAAAAAATCGCGGCACAAATAATGGCAATGAAGGGCAGCCACGAAAAAGTCGAAATTGTCGGCAGCATTGCACGCAACACGCATTTGAGGAATGACCGGGACCTTGACATATTCGTGCTTTACCCGAAAGAGCTTCCGCGCAAGGAATTCGAGGAAGAAGGCCTGCGCATAGGAAAAGCCGTTTTCAAGGGGCACAAGTGGGAAAAGGCATATTCGGAGCACCCATACATACGCGGAGAAATAAACGGCTTCAGGGTGGAAGTGGTTCCTTCATACAACATTGCGGATTCATCGCTGATGCAGAGCGCAGTGGACAGAAGCGTATTGCACAACAATTACCTGGTAAAAAAAATGGAGGAGCGCCACAAAGGAGAGGCGCGCCTCCTGAAGCAATTCATGAAAGGAATAAAGTGCTACGGAGCCGATTTAAGCTCGAACAGCTTCCCGGGTTACGTGGCGGAACTGCTTGTGCTGAAATACGGGTCATTCGCAAAAACACTTGAAGCGGCGGCGCACTGGAAAAACGGCGAAGCAATCGACATCGAAAACTATTATGCGGAAGGGGACGCCCAAAAAAAATTCGGCTGGCATTTTACAGTGGTTGATCCAGTGGACAGGAACAGGAACGTTGTGGCCGCGCTTTCACTGAACCAGTACGCACGCTTCATAGCGGCATCAAGAGCGTTCATGAAAAAGCCTTCAATCAATTTTTTCTTCCCGAAAAAACACTCTGCATGGAGCCAGGTAAAGCTAAGGCAGTTCCTGAAAAAAACCGAGCTGGTCGCAATCTCGCTATCCTATCCGAAAGGGGTTATTGAGGACATCATGTGGGGACAATTGAGGAGATTCTCGCACAAAATAAAGACATTCTCCGGGCTAGAAGGTTTTGAAGTGAAGCGGAGCTCGGAATGGCTGGAAAAGGAAAGGCACATGGTTATGCTGTTCGAGGTGGAATCAACGGAGCTCCAGAAAGCCGAAGTGAAAATCGGCCCCGAAGCGTTCGACGAAAAAAATTCGGAAGCATTCCTCTCCGCGCACAAACAAATGCTTGCGGGGCCGCGCATAGAGAAAGGGAGATGGGTGATAGAGGTGCAGCGCAAACACACGGAACTCGAGGCATTCCTTTCGCAGCTCCTGAAAAAACTCAGGGGGGCCGAGAAAGAAGCGATGGGGAAAGCGCTCGGAAAAAACGCGAAAATAATGAGCGAAAAGGAAATCGCAGCATTATACAAAAAAAGCGAGGGCTTTCGGCAATTTTTGACGGCTTATCTGAAGGGAAAGGAAGAGTTTTTGGATTACTGATTGAAATGAGAAAATTGGTTGTCAGAACCGCAAGGGCAATCAGAAAAAAAGCCAGAAACCTGGGAGACCTTACATATCAGAGAAGGCTTGATGGCACGAAAACAAAAACAGGAGACCTACTATTAAGAGCCGCTGCCAAGGGGCTCTCGCTAATAGTGGAACCAAAAAGAAAAATCGGAGTCAGAATGAAAACACCGCCTTACACCTTGGGCGACATAGAACATGAACGGCGCAAATATGGGAAACAGTGAATCACTTCTTCGCGGCCTGCCTTTCAAAGGCAAGGGCTTGTACGAAAAATCCCGATTGCGCTTCCCTTGCAACCGCCAGTTCAAACTCCAAGCCCGCGTCCCCGAACTCCTGCACAAAAGCCCCGTCACGGAGTTTTTCCTCCCTGGTTTTTTTGAGAATTGACTCCCAAAGGCTTTTCAGGGCTGGGCTTTTATTGTAATAATATGTCCAGAGGGCATTGCGATCTTCTCTCGATTCAGGAATGACGCCGGCCTTTGAAAAAATTTCGTTAACAAAGCTTCCCCGTTCAACGGTAAGATCAAACCTGTGCTGCCTCATAGCATCCGCCTTGCGCGCGTTCAAGTAATCCGCACCGCGCTCAATTAACTTTGGGCCAAGAAAAGCCCCGGCAGCCATGGCGCCCAGCCCTGCGGAGACAATAATTTTCCCTTTGTGCCTTTTCAAGAACTTCCCTGCACGCGGCAATATTTTTGGTTTCATCAAAAATACAACTACTCGCGAGTATTAATTCCTTGCCTAAAAGAAAGCGAGCCCGAGGGGATTCGAACCCCCGACCAATCCGTCCGAAGCGGAGTACTCTATCCTAGCTGAGCTACGGGCCCATGCAAAAAAATGGGTGAAAAACACTTAATTAAAGGTTCTATGGCCAAAAATGTGCCCTGCCTCTTTCTTTTTCGCCAACGTTTTTCTTTCTTGCAAGAAAGAAAAAGGCCTGAATGAACCTTTTTAAAGGTAACCTAATAGAGAATACTAGGTAAAATTAAGGTGTTCTTTTTGATAAAAACATGCATAACAACCAACAAAATACTCACTGACGATTTCATCGAGTTCAAATGCCCGGGATGCGGCACAAAAATAGACCGCAGCCTCGAGGCGCGCAAAAGAAGCCTCATATACAAGTGCAAAGAATGCGGATTTGAAGGCCCCTAAACAACCCCAATTTGAGCCCGTGATAAGATGCCGGACAAAACGCTTCTAATTCTCAAAATAAACGCCAAAGACCTGGAAAAACTTGACGCAACGGTAAAGGCAGTAAAGGGCATAAAAAGCGGCGAAGTAAAGGACGTGAAACGCGAACCAATAGGCTTCGGCGTCGAAATAATAAAAGCAGGCATACTGGTTAACTCGAAAGATGAGAAGGCAATTGACCGCGTTCTTGAAGAAGTGAACAAGCTCAAGGAAGTAGAGGACGCGGAAATAGAGGGAATGACGCTTTTATAGGCCACAGCAAAAGCGAGCCATGTAGCATCGAAGATTGCACAGCACCCACAACGAATTTGGCAAAAGAATATTTTACTCTTTTTCTCCCTGCCTAATTCGTTGCAACAGCCGAAACTGTTGTGCCATTAATACTAATAAGTTTTCCAAGGCTAATTCTTCAGAATGATAAAAAGCATTTACCTCGAGAACTGGAAAACCCACCACCAAAACCACTTGGAATTCGTGAAGGGAACGAACGTCATAGTGGGAAAAATGGGCGCGGGAAAAAGCTCGGTAACAGACGCCATATGCTTCGCACTTTACGGCACCTTCCCGAGCCTTAACGCGCGCAAGGTCAGCCTCGACGAAACAATAATGGCGAAGCCGTTCAGGGCGGAAAAAAGCGTAGTGAAAATGGAGTTCGACTACAACAAAAAAGAATACTTTGTGGAAAGGACGCTGAAAAGGAACGGCATCAACGAGGCAAGCCTAAAGGAAAACGGCAAAACAATTGCCGGGCCAAAAACAAGCGAAGTGACCAAAAAAATAGAGGAAATACTCGAAGTGAACTACGATTTGTTCAGCCGCGCAATATACTCCGAACAAAACCAAATAGACTTCTTCCTGAAGCTGAGTCCCGCGCAAAGAAAGGAAAAATTCGATGAACTGCTCGGCCTCGACAAGTATGAAAGGGTGCGCACCAACGCGGTTACTTTGACAAACCGGATAAAAAAAATGGCGGAAGACAGGAAAAGCCTCCTCATGGAACACAAAAAGCGCGACACGGAAAAGGAGCTCGTGGAGCGCGAGAAAAAAATCCTGGAAAAGGAAAAAGAAGCCGCGGAAAAAAAAGTTGCGCTCGAGGAAACCGAAAAGCGGCTGAAGCAAAAGGACGAAAAATTCAGGGAGCAGGAAAAAAAGGAAAGGGAACACCGCCTCCTTAAAGAACTCGAAATAAAAACGAAATCCAGAACGGAAGCACTGAAAGAGGACATCCAAAAGATTGGAAAACAAATCGGGGAAAAAAAGGCAACCGAGAAGGAACTGCGCGAAAAGCAGAAGGAAAACTCGGAAATTGAGGAAAAAACCCTGAAGGCGGAAAAAAACGCGAAAGAAACAATGGAAAAAATTTCCAAGGCAAGGCAGAGGCTCGCGGTCCAAAAAAACCTGCTCGAATCCAACGCAAGGGCAGCGAAGGAAACCGGAAAACTGGGAAGCGAGTGCCCCGTGTGCAAAAGGCCGCTGGAAGAGCATGACAAGAAAAAGCTGGAAAAGGAGCTAGAGGGGCAAAAGCGCGAAATAACCGCAAAAATAAGGGAAATTCAGGAAGAGGCCGAAAGGAACGAAAAGGAGCTCGAGGAACACGAAAAGGAAAAAGAAGCGCACAAAAAAGCCAAAAAGAAAACCGAGCAGGAGCTCGAGGAAACAAAAAAAATCTTCGAGGCCGCGAAAGAGGCGGAGGCAAAGGAAAAGCAGAAAAGCGCGCTCGAAAAGGAACTCAAACAAACACTGGAAATGATCCGCAAAACAGGGTTTGACGAAAAGGAAATGGCCGGGCAAAGGGAAGAAATGGCTTTGCTCAGGGAAAAAAAGGCAAAAGCAAGCTCGGAAATAAGCGCTGCTTCAGAACTTCTGAAGCAGATGCGCGACAACGCGGAAATGATGAAGCGCGGCATTGAACAGGCAAAAGAACTCGAAAAAACAATAAAGGCAAACGAAACCGCGGTTGAAAAACTCGCGCTCTTCACGCAGGCGCTAAAAGCGACACAGGCCGAACTGAGGAACGCAATGATAGAAACGATAAACGACGCAATGGACGAAATCTGGGAAAAAGTTTACCCTTACAAGGACTTCACAAGCGCAAAAATAATTGTGGATGAAGGCAGCTACGAAATAATGGCGAGGCAAAGGAACGGCGAGTGGATACGCGTCGAGGGAATACTTTCCGGAGGTGAAAGGACTGCCGCAGCCATAACAATCCGGATAGCGGTTTCTCTGGTCCTCACGCAGAACCTTGGATGGATAATGCTGGATGAGCCCACTCATAATTTGGATTCGAATGCCGTGCGCGAGTTAAGCGAAATGATGCGCAACCATCTGCCCGAACTCATTGAGCAGATATTCGTTATCACGCATGACAAGGAAATGGAGAATGCGGCATCAGGAAAGCTTTACGTGCTTGAAAGGGAAAAAGAGAGCGATGGGACAACAAAAATCTCAGGCGCTTGACGCCTTGGCTTTCGTCCTCGCAATGAAGCCAGCAACCAAATTGCGCTCCTCCTTGCTCAAAGGCATCTTGAAAGAATCAATGAAAACCTTGTTAGCCTCAAAATCCTTTGAAACCTTGTCGGGGTAAGTGCTCATCAAGGTGTTGGCCTTGCTCTTGATGTTCTTCGGAACGGCCTTGCCCATTCAATTCACCTCAACCCTTTCAACGTGCCCGTCGGGAAACTCCCTCAAAACCGCGAGAGGAATTACCTTCTTCGCGAACTCATCGCGCGCCATATCAATCGGGGTCCCTTCTTTTTCGGATTTAGAGAGGGCAGGCGCACCCAAGGAGAGCTGCAAAGCCCTCGCACTAATCAGGCGCGTCACTTCAAAACGGGTTAATTTAGCCATCAAAAACACTCAAAAAACGAGTTATTAATCTACCAATACTCCTACGCAAAGAATTAAAAAAGGTGGTCCCCAAGCAACAACCTATTATCGAGCCACGAGGCGACCTTGTACCCAGAGGCACGAGGCATTGCAAAGCCCAAGGTTTGCAATGAGATAGTACACCGTACCGCCGGCGGTTTCCGGCGCGAAAGGGTTGTTAAAAGCGGGTTTTGAGCCTTACAAACGGCCTATTCAGCTTATATGCCTCGGAAAAATCCTTCAAAATGCGCGTAACCGAGGAAGAGTCCACAAAGGCCCTTGAAGGCCCCGTGGAAACCCTTGCAATGCCGTTCGAGGAGCAGATTTCCTCAAAACCTTTGAGGATGCGGAAAGAAGCAACTTCCAGCAGAACAGCTATTTTTGGGGAGAAAAAGCCAGAAGACCTGTCGGAAAGCACGCCGGAAACCGAACACAAAATCGAGGAAGCGGTTTCGAGGAAAATCTTCCTATAAAAATAATCCGGCCGCGCCTCGAGCGCCTGCGAAAAAAACAGGCCATTTGACGCAACAACGGAAGTATGCTCCTTATCCAGGGAAGATTCAAGGGAAGAAATGGTTTCGCGCAGGGCATTCGTTTCCCTTGAAAATGCGCTTTCCTTTTGTAAACAAAACCAGCTCCACCCCGTTACGCCGAGAATTTCGGCAATGCCCTGCTCCTGCAGCTCAACGGCATCCGCCAAAAGAATTTCCGCTGTTTCATTCCGCGAAAAAGGCCCCACGGGAAAAAACTGGTAATTATACTCGGCGCGCCTCCTCGCCCTGGCATCCTTGTTCTGGCCTGAAACATGGAACTGCTCCGCCCAAAAAGAAGACGCGGAATTGAAATACGCGCCCTCGCGCAAAAAACGCGCCTTCACAATTGTATCCGCAAGGACATTGGAATCATTCAGCGAAGCCGGCCTGCAGCAGGCACAGTTCACTGTCTCCGGGCCTGCATTCGAGAACGGCCTGCACAAGAGCAGCGGCGTAACCGCGGAAAAATCTATTTCCGTCTTATGCGGAACCCTCAACGGAATGCTTTGCTTTTTTTCCGGAGAAATTGGAACAGGCATTTTTGAAGCGAAAAAAACATTCTCCAGAAAAACCTCCGGAGCCGCCCTGTGCATTTCCGAAGACAGGAGAGGAATACGCAGTACCCTCGACATGGAAACGCGGCCCGCGATTTCCCTGGCCAGCTGCCTGTTGGATGAAATGAGGTCACGCATCGTCATGGGCAGGGAATCGGAGAGAAAGCCGAGCTCCACATCAGGAAAATCGAGCGATGAAACCCTCTGCGGCTCATCCGCAGAAAAAGTGAAAGAATCAAAGTAGCTCCAGCCCCTGTCAATGAGAAACTGCCTCTCAGGCTCAATGAGGTTCGAGGAAAAGCCCGGGGAATCCGAAAGCAAATTATTTATTTTTTTCAGGTCGGAAAATGTGGCGGCAAAAATCACGGCGCTGTTTTCCTCGAAATCAACCTTGAAGCGCCTGGAATCATAAAGCGACAAAACCTCTTTCAGCGAACCCTGCGAAATCCCCTTCATCGGGAAGTGCATGCGGGGAAAGAAAGAGTAACGCTTGGAAATTTTTTCCGAGGAATTCGAGAACTCCGCAACAACCTGCCTCTTTTCCGAAAGGTAAGTGACGCGGGACAGGAAGGTCTTTCCACTTGGGAACATACAGGAGTTTGAATTCTGGCTTTAAAAGCGATTTTGAAGGGGGGCACATTGCCGGTGCGGAACAGAAGGAAAAGGATTTGCACATAAAATAGGCCTTTTATGTGCAGCCTGCACACAAACTCAAAGTTGCACATTAAATTTTATGAGGCAAAAAAGTCCAGGCAGAAAACTTCAGAACGATGATCACAGCAAATCATCGAGTTCCTTGCGTGCTTCCTCGCGGTTCTCCTCAAACTCCAGAGCGGAAGCCTCGAGGGACTTCTCGTGCCGCGAATCCTGCACGGTTTTTTTGCGCACCTTGAAAAACACGGGGTAATTCACGGCCTCGCCCACAATTATGGCTTCACCTGTTCGGAGAGAAGTAATCATGTCAACAGTCCTTTGGTCAATGCCCTCACTGGTCTGCTTGATGTGATCCAAATCATAGGGGTTTGTGACGCGCAGAATGATATGCGTGCCACATTGCGAAATGGCAGTAGTGGAAAGATTCACAGGCCTCTGTGAGATGAGGCAGATGCCCGCGCCGAACTTTCTTCCTTCTCTAGCAATGGTTTCAATCACGTGCTTGCTTATGGAGCCCTCTTTTGAAACCCTTTCAGGCGCGAACTGATGCGCTTCCTCGACAACAATACTGAAAGGAGGAACACGCTTTGCGCGCCTCTCATCAAAAAGTTTGCGCGCATAATAAGCCACAATAATCTGCTTCTTCTTCAAATCAATCACGTCGCTCAAATCAATTATTGTAAGCTGGCCGGGCTTCACCAAATCACTGATGCTCGGCGCATCAGTCTTGCCGAACAAGTGCAGCTGCTCCAAAGACATTATCCAGCCAATCAAGGCCATCTTCGTGACCTCCTTCATCTCCGAATCCTTCATAATCTCCGCCTTTACCGCGTTGAAGTCAAAGGGGCCAAGGCCGTCCTTCATCTCCTTGCGCAAACGCTCTATTACGCGCGCCAAATCCCTTTTCTGCGGCGCGGAAAGACCCGGAATCAACGCGGCAAGCAGGCCTATTGAAAGCTTCGGAACACCGATCTGTATTTCAGAAGCACGCACAAACCTGGATTTTGAGGAAAAGTCCGTGTGCTTCTTGTCGGAAACCGGCTCGGCAAAAGAACGGTATTCTCCATGCGCATCCATCACAATCACGCCAAGGCGCCCATGCTCTTTTTTTCTTTCTAAAAGTTCTTCTAGTAAAACAGAAACAAGATACGATTTTCCGGCTCCCGACATTGCAAGAATTGCAAGATGTTTTTGGAAAAGGCGCGAGAGATTTAATTTTACAGAAACGCCATGGTGCTCGATTTCCCCAAGCATCAGCCCTTTTTCCAAATCAAGCCCCAAAAAGTCCTCCAGAGTTTCCTTCGCCGCAACTTTTACCTTTGCGCCCGGAGAAGGCGGAAAGGTAGAGCGCTTGACCAGGCCCTTGTCATAAACACCCAACGGCCTTGTTTTTGCAACAAGGTACTCCCACTCGCTTGTTGGAAACTGCTCGAACAATTTTTTTCCGGCGCGCTCAAACTCCTTCACGGATTCCACGCGCTCAAAATAACGGTTTGTCTTTACCACATCCGTGACGAGGCAAACCATTCTCCCCTCTGAATAATCAATCTCGACAAACTGGCCCCTGTGCAAAATGCCCGCATAAATTACCACATCCAATGCGCTCGGCGAAGGCCCGTCAATGCTGCTGATTACGGTGCCTATTTCCTCGTTACCTGCGGCCATTTTTCCTTTCCTCCAAAAATTCTTTCCTGAACTTTTCAGTGCCCTCAACCGGAAATTCAATTACATTGCAGTCCATGCACTGAACCCTGTTGTCGATTGTTTCCATAAAATAAAGCGGCTTCAAATTCATTGAGCCGCAACGGGAACAGAACTTCACCATTTTCTTCGAATCCTGGGTCACGAAAAATCACCGCTCATCGGCCCCCTGTAACCGCAAACCCTGCACCTGAACTGAACGCCTTTTGTAAGCATTTTCTCCATCTCGCTAGAACCGCATTTCGGGCAAATCATTTCAACACACCAAAAAAACCAAGTCATATTATTTCTATTTCTGCCTCTTTTACAACTCTCCATTCTTTGTCGCACGTGACAATGCGGGCATTTCTTTCTGCTGCGGTTTGAATTATTATCGCGTCCGCCATTGAAAGGTTTGCCTGAGGATATTTCAATTTTAGAATAGCCGCCCTCTTTGCCAACCCATAATCAGGAGAGATGAAAATGAAGAATTCCTCGAAAAAGGCGATTGATAAGAGTGCAGCCCTGATGTCTTCCCTCCCCATCTTATGGACTATCTCAAACGCGCTTATGGAACTGGCAATGCACTCATGCTTTTTGAATAACTCGCCGACCTTGGCGCTACCCTCTTCATCCTTGGCATACTTTATCATGGCCGATGTGTCAAAAACCAAGCTTTTTCTCTCTTCGCCTATCATCTTCCCGCCTCATCTTTTTTATATCGCTTGAAGAAATATCCAAGTGTTTTGCAATTCCCCTGAGGGCCTTTATAGGGTCCTTTGGAATGGGAATAAACATGTACCCGCCGCCCGGCAGTTCCTGAACCGAAAACTCAGTTCCAGGCAGCACTTTGCGTCTTTCCCTGAATTCCGCAGGAAGAATAAGCTGCCCCTTCGATGAAAGCACTGTCTTTGCCATCTTACATCACCATATACAATTCTTACTTTTTACTATATAATCTTACCTCTCAGAACGGCCTGTTGTCGCGCCGCATCTTCAATTTCACGGAAGCCCCGAGCTTGTCCATGATTTTATTGTAAACAATCTCAATCTCATCCTGCTTCAATTTCGCGTGGAAATCCGCCTCAATCAAAACAGAAGGATAAGCGTATTCCCTGTGAAGCGAACTCAAGGCGAAAGCAACAGAAGCAACCTCATCCGCTTCCTTTTTCAGGTCGCCCTTCGAAATGAACTCAACCCGCAAAGGCTTGTCAAACGGAGTGGGCTTTATGTACAGGCCATAAATCCCGTGGCTCCACTCCTCGGAAAAATCGTGAAGCACGGGATGCTGCTTTATGTTCTGCGTATAAGTGAACGCGCACGTCCTTTCGCCGACGGACAAAAAATAATCCAGCAAAGAGGAATCAAACAATCCGTCCAATTGATGCTTTTCAACAAGAGGCTCTTTCGCGAGAACAATGTCCTGAATTATTCCGCGGAACCTTGAACCCCGCGAATCCTCAACAGTCGCAATCAAAGCGCAATTATTTTCCTCCGCAAGCTCATACAGGGACTCGAACTCCTTGATTATGTCAACGTAATTTTTTGTTAACTTTGATTCCTTGCGCGGCTTGTCCTGGTACTGCGGAACAATCGAGCCGTCAATGAAACAATATTTTGGTTTGTGGTCTTTAATCAGGATTTTTGCCGCATTTACTTCCTCATGCAAACGCATCAATGATTTGGATTGCTCAGCCTCATCCTCCTCCAAAGCATTGTTGCTCAAATGCGGCTCGGGAAACCTGAAGTAGCCCGGAAAATAATCGGTTTTCTTTACAATTCCGTTCTCATAACTGAAAACCACGCCCATCGCGCGGATCAGCACCAAATCAACCGAAGCCAGCCTCTTCGCAACAAAGCCCGAATCAACACCCGCAACCAAACCATTCGGAACCCACTTTGCAACAGGAAAACAAAGGCTTTTTTCAGGCAATTCAGGGGAATCAAAAGAAAGGCCCTTTTCCTTGAGCGGCAAAAGCTTCTCCGAAACAAGAGCCTTGCGCTTCTCGGTTTCGTGGATTGCGTTTACGGCGCCATCAATGACCGAAACAATGCTCATAAACAAAGCAGAAGTTCGAGGCTTTTAAAACCACATAGGGGCTGATTGCCGGTGCGGAGCATGGACTATCGAGCCCAAAGGGCGACCTTGCAGAATCGAAGATTCTGCGAGGCCTCGTACCCCACGGGTACAAGGAGATAGTACACCGTACCGCCGGCGGTTTCCGGCGTGCCGGTGCGGAAACAGCGGCGTTGTAGTTAAATTCAAGAAAACCTGAAAACTGGGGTTTTTGTAGTTATTTTAGTCGTCTTGATGGCTAATATCTAATATGTATTCAATATCTTTGGCAGTGAATTACCCACGC
>AQRS01000028.1 GCA_000402355.1 Candidatus Iainarchaeum andersonii SCGC AAA011-E11 | reverse complement strand
TGAGATGGTACTCGCACCCAACAGCCGAAACTGTTGAGCGAAATCAATTTTTAAGGACAAAGAAGCAACCAATTCATGGATGCGCTCAATCAAAAAAGGGCTTATAGAGTCGCTTCTCCTGGCATCAAAAAATGTTTACCCTAATGAATTTTTCTGCCTGCTCGGGGGAAAAGGGGGCACAATAGAGGAGTTCGTGGTTGTGCCCGCAATTTTCGGGGATGGATTTGCAAGCTACAGCGCAGACCTGATACCTTTCGACCGCGAAATAATAGGGACAATGCACTCGCACCCCTCAATATACAACCACCCTTCCGAAGCCGATCTGGAGTCGTTCAGGAAGTTCGGAAAAGTGCACATCATCATCAGTTATCCCTACGATTTAAATACAATCAGGGCTTTTGATAATAATGGAAAAACAGTCCAGCTGAAAGTGATAGAATGAAGACCACAAAACTCGTTCTGATAAGGCACGGGCAAAGCCAATGGAACCTCGAGAACAGGTTCACAGGCTGGGTAGATGTTGACCTGAGCAAGCAAGGAGAAGCAGAATCACAAAAAGCCGCTGAACTACTCATAAACAACAATTATTCATTCGACCTTGTTTACACATCGTACCAGAAAAGGGCCGTAAGGACAGCATGGATAATTCTCGACAAAATGGATCTAATGTGGATACCTGTGCAGACAGACTGGAGATTAAACGAAAGGCACTATGGAGGCCTGACAGGATTAAATAAGGACGAAATGAGAAAAAAGTTCGGCGAAGAGCAGGTGCAGATATGGAGAAGGAGTTTCGACGTGCGGCCACCACAACTGGGAAAAGACAGCGAGTATTATCCGGGCAATGATGAAAAATACAAAAAGCTGAAGCAAAAAGAATTGCCAACGGGTGAAAGCCTCAAGGACACCATAAAAAGGGTAATGCCATGCTGGACAAAAGAAATAGCGCCGAGAATCAAAAAAGGGCAAAGGATAATGATTTCAGCCCATGGCAACAGTTTAAGGGCTCTCGTAAAACACCTCGACAAAATTTCTGACAACGAGATTCCGAAACTTGAAATACCCACTGGAATTCCACTGGTTTATGAGCTTGACAAAAACCTAAAGTCGGTGCGCCACTACTATCTGGAATAACACCCCTATACAGCGCTAATTTTAATAACATGTAAAATGCTTAATGAATGGATGCAGAAAGGGCAGGTTAGTCTGGACTTGATGTTTGCGTTCATCGCGATACTCATGCTTTTTGCGAGCCTCCTTATGTTTACTGGTGGTTTCCAGGAAAAAACAGGCGAAGCAACGACAAGAAACAGCCTCAAGGCAATACTCATTGATGCACACGCCACAATCGGCGCGGCAAAAGCATTTGGACAGGAAATAACCTATGCCTCGCCCACAATCGAAAACGTGGGAAACAAGAACCCCCAGAACTGCACCATAACAGTGACGGGAAATTCAATAACTGTAAGCTCGGTACAGCCTGGCAGCACGATTCAGGAGACGTACTCCGGTTTGGACCTCAGTGACATACAAATAAGCCCGCTCACTTCATTCAGTTGCGGCAGCACAGTGACAATACAAAAGGTAATAACGCCATGAAATCTGGAAAAGAAAAAGGCCAGATATTTTCCATTGACTTTGTGATAGCCGCGGCTCTCATAGTTCTCGCAATGGGGATGCTCCTGAATTTCTACGATTACTCAAGCAACGAAGCCAAAGAAAATTCCACGCAGGCGGAACTCAACGCGATAGCACTCACGGCAAGCAACCTGGCACTTGAAAATTCGCCGTGCACACTCACGGGTTTTGACACACAAGGCTACAGTCTTGAAGGATGCTCAAATGCCAACACCGCCATTCAAGGCGCCACAAAACAAGACCTGATGATTCCTGAAGGAATAAACTGCAATGTGAAGTCTTCCGACCCGAACGGCTCGAACAGCCTGCAAATGGTGCAATGCAACCAGGCAGCCGGGACACAGGATGTCACAAGCATTCAAAGGAACTTCGTCAGCCCCGCAGGCGGAACAATAGACAAAGCAACATACGAAAAATGCGTGAACGGGAGCCCCGCAACCTGCCCGGCAAAAAAAGTTTTACAGGTGACAATATGGAAATGAAAAAAGGAATAATATTCAGCACCGACGCCGCGCTCGCGCTCTCAATCACGATAGTGCTGTTCTCGGCAATCACACTCACAGCCCTGGGCGGCTCAAAAGAAGGAACACAGCAGGCGCTGCTTTACACGAAAGCCGCTGATAGCGCGCTGGTGGCGTTCTACCAGCATGACACAGGCACTAACACCATTCCTCCGGAAACCTTGAAGGCAAACTGCAGCGAAATAAAAAAATACGGCAACAACGGAGCACTGGCTGACGGGGTGAAAAAATGCGAAAAACTGGGGTAAAGGGAACAGCAACCGCAATAATAGCGACGGCCGCAATAGCACTGGTTGTTTTCGCACTAAGCAACGCCATAATATCTGAGAGCTCAGGAAATTCATTCCTCACAATCCAGGCGGCGCGCGAAAACGCCATAAAAACGGACAACGTGATAAGGCTGCTTGACAAGGCGACAAGCGACGGATACTATGACGTGCTGGACCCAGGATGCAACGCGAACAACACGGCGAAAATACAGGAATACTTCAACTCAATTGCAAATAACATGGGTTGCCGATTCGTTGATGCCTCAGGAATTCCAAGCAGCCCAAATTTTACCCTGGTGTCGCTGACTGCACAAGGATATGTCCAATGCACCACAGGAATAAACGGAGTAACGGTTAAGGAAACAAGGCAGTTCAGCTTCCAGAAGGAAGCACTAAATTCAGGCTCTCCGCCAAGTTGCAGCGTAAGAGACGGAATCTCACGTTGCACGGAGCAGCCAAATTTCTCCTGCGCCTAAGTTTTTTGGAAGAGCCGCGAAACGATTTTCTGGACCCCTGAACCGTACTGCATCGCCTTCTTCGGCCTCAGTGCAACGAATTCAGGAAGGCCATATTTGGCGGCCAAAGCCCGCACAGGATGCTTCCTCAATTTGTCATCAGGAGTGAGGATTTTTTCCTTTGCGGGAAAAGCCATTGCCTCGCGCAAAAAATTCGTTGAAACGAAAGGAACGCGCAATTCAAGCGAATTTGCGGAAACCATCGCGTCATCCCTGAAAAAATTGCGCGACCACAGCCTGGAAAGCGAAAACCAGATTTCGCCCTCAACAGCAGGAAAGCCCTTTTCAGAAAGCACTTTTGCATAATTCGCGTACCCCGCAAAAATCTCGTCACTGCCCTGCCCGGAAAACACGGCCTTAAAGCCATTTTCTGCAATCGCATCCGAACACGCGAGCTCGGGAATACCAATTCCAAGCTGCATCTCGTCGAAAAAGGAAAGCGCTTTCATTGCGCGAAAAGCAAGCGACTCGATTTTTTTCTCGTCAAGGTAAATTTTATGCAACTGGAGCCCGAGCTCTGGAGCAACCTTCTCCGCAAAAGAAATATCATTGCTCTCGGGAGTGCCAGCAACAAACAGCTCCACGCCCTCAATCTCATCAGAAACGGCTTTTGCAACCAGCGAGGAATCAACGCCGCCGCTGAACAAAACAGCCGCCTTGTTTAGCCCTGAAGTTTGCAGCTTTATTGTGCACGCAAATTCCTTTGCAAGCGCATCCATTGAATGCTTTTTCGGAACCGTTTTCCTGAAATCATTCAAATCAAATATTTTGGAGGGTTTCAGGCCTTTCCGCGAAACCTTGAGCAAATGCCCGGGAAGCAACGGCTGCGGAAACTGGATGTCAATCTTCATCAATGCGGAAGGCTCGGAAGCAAAAGCATGAACCGATTCATTCGAGCCGAACCAAAGAGGCTTGACCCCTATCGGGTCGCGGAACGCATACAATTTTCCCCTGTAAAGGAATGCAATGGCATACTCGCCAATAGCTTTGCGCATGAACTCCTTTACCGCAAACAAAACGCTTTTTTTGCGAAGAGCCCTCACCAGGAAAAGCGCGATAGCCTCCGCATCTGATGCAAATTTGTTTTCAGGAAACAATTCCCGGTAATTGTAAACCTGGCCATTGTGGGCAACCGAAACATTTCCCACAGTGACTGGCTGCTCCAAATAGCCAGTTGTGGAAAGGAGGCAATGCCCGAGAATGAAGGGGCTTTCAGGAATTATGAGCGAAGAAAAATTTTTTGAGGTAAAAGCCCCCTCAGAAGAAGCAACGCCAAAGGCTTCCGGGCCGCGGTGCCTCAAAGCCGAAAGAAGAGTTAAAGCCTCCCGGGAAACGCTTTTGCCTTCCCTAGAATAAACTCCTGCAATTGAGCACATAAAAGTGATTGTCCATTGAAAGGTTTAAATGCTGAAGCAAACAGGAAAAAAATTCAATCCACGAGATAGTAATACTCGCCCCTCTTCTTCTGCTCCTGATCCAGCTGCGAATGCAACTTGTTTGCGCGCGGCCTTCCGCTTTCCGGATCTCGCCGGAAAGAAATTCCAACCGATTTGAGGAAAGAATTCATCCCGTCATGCATTGACATTGCGGCACCCGCAAAGCCTTTTACGGATGGCTCGCCGGAAAAAACCATCAAGCGGTCCGAAACATAATCCTGGAACAGAATGTCGTGGTCAACAACCATGCAAATCTTCTTCTTTGCATCAGTGACCGAGCGAATTGCATCTGCCATGTTCAAGCGGTCCTCGACATCTACGAAAGCCGTTGGCTCATCCAATAAAACCATGCCGCAATTCGTGCGCGAAAGCGCTACACCCACAGCAATCTTCTGGAGCTCGCCGCCGCTCAATTCGGAAAGCAAATGGTTCTCGAGCCCGGTAATTGCCAATCTACGGTCAACCTCGTTCTTGAAAACCGAAAGGTCAAGGTCCTGAGAATCAATAAAATCCCCAACTGTTAAGCCTTCCTCGGGCTTCAAATACTGTGGCTTGTAGGAAACCTGCATGGAAAAATCTACCTTGCCCGAATCCGGCTTTTCAGCGCCCGCAATCATCTTCACGAAAGTCGTTTTGCCTATAGCATTCGGACCCATTATGCCCAGAACCTCGGCCTCGCGCAAATCTCCGGCATCAGCTTCGAGGGAAAATCCCTTGAAGGACTTTTTGAGTTCCGGGTAGCTAGCAATAACTTTCTTTTTCCTGAAATCCGTTGAAGGCTTGACCTCAAATTTGAGTTCTGTGCCCCTGAATCTGACATTCTCGTCCTTCACAAAACCCTCGAGGAACTCATTTATCCCGTTGCGAACGCTCTTGGGCTTTGAAACTATTCCGTAAACGGATTTTTTTCCGTAAAGAAGATGGACATAATCGCTTAAGTAATCAAGAACCGCGAGGTCATGCTCGATTAAAACAACTGCCTTTCCGGATTCCGCAAGGCCGCGCAAAACCTTAGAGGCATTGAGGCGCTCCCTCACATCCAAATAAGAAGTTGGCTCATCAAAAGCATACAAATCCGCATCCTTCAAAGAGGCCGCCGCAATGGCAACCCTTTGCAATTCTCCACCGCTCAAGTGCGATAGCTCGCGGTCAAGGATTTTTCCGATGCCAAGCAATTCCGAAACCTCTGAAAGCTTTTTGCGCTCATCCGCCTTCTTCAAAAGCGCGCCGACACTGCCCTTGGCAGCCTTTGGAATGTCAGTGATGTTCTGCGGCTTGTAAGAAACCTTTATTCGCTTGTCTTTCAGTGAGGAAAAAAGCTGCTGCAATTCCTTCCCCTTGAAAAAATTTATCACCGAATCGTAAGAGCCTTTTGAATTGTAATCCCCCAAATTCGGAACCAGCTGGCCCGAAATTATTTTCAGGATAGTGCTTTTTCCTATTCCGTTCCTACCAATCAACCCAACTACTTCTCCGTTCCTTATTGTTGGGAGCCTGTAGAACCTGAACGCGTTCTCGCCGAAGCGATGGACAGGATTCTCATTCAGCTCCTGAACGAGGTTCTCGATGTAAATGCAATCCACGGGGCATTTAATTACGCATATGTTGCAGCCTATGCAGAGCTCCTCGCTGATGACGGGCTTGTTTGTAACCTCATCTAGAACAATGCAGTCCTTTCCCGCGCGGTTCACTGGGCACACGTGGCCGCATATGTAATCACAGCCCGTGCCATTGATGCAACGGTCCTTCTCGAGAACAGCGACTCTTGTCATGTAATGAAGTGATTTCCAAGTGTTTTTAACACTTTATAGGCAATTGCTGTTAATATGAAAATAATAAAAGTGGACAGGAAAAACAATTATTTCGAGGTCGTGCCTGACTCTTTTGACGACCTCTGGCATTTGGAGAGGCTCATTGAAAAAGGGGATTTGGTCAGCGGCAGCTCCGAAAGGAAAATCAAGCCGAAAACAGAAGGGGAAAAGGCGTTCAAGCAAAAAGTGTTTGTGGAATTAGAAGTTGAAAAAGCCGAATTCCACGAACCCTCGAACCAGCTCAGGATACAGGGCATAGTTGTTTCGGCAAAGCCTGAAGAGCTCGTGGAACTGAAATCACACCACACAATCGAGGCGGAACCCGGAACCGCACTTAAAGTAAAGAAAAAAAGCCTCAAGAACTACCACATTGAAAGGCTCGAGAAAGCGAAAGAGACCGCGGGAAGAAAAAAACTGCTTTTAGTGGTTATGGATGACGAGGCCGCTGATCTGGCGTTCATGCGCGACTCGGGCTTCGAAGCGAAAGCAAGGATAATCGCGGAAAAACAGGGAAAAAGGTTCGCTGTAACGGAGAAAGGAAAACCATACTTCGAGGAACTCCTCGCGAAAATCCGCGAACTGAACGCGAATACAATTGTAATGGCGGGCCCTGGATTCGAAAAGCAGAACTTTGAAAAATTCCTGAAGGACAAATCCATAAAATTGCCGATTGTTTTCGAATCAACAAACTCAGTCGGAATAACCGGCCTCAATGAGCTCATTAAAGGCGGGCAAATAGACAAGCTAGTGCAGGAATTCCGGGCCGCACAGGAAGAACAGGCGGTCGAAAGGCTACTGCGGGAAATATCAGGCAAAGGGGCAGCCGCAATCGGAATCAATGAAGTCAGGAAAGCCGCGGAAGCCGGAGCGATACAGGAATTAATTATTGAAGAGAATTTTTTGACCGAGAAAAGGGAAGAAACGGAGCAACTGCTGGAAATGGCGGAGCAGGCAAGAGCCAAGATACACTTTGTGAACGAAAAAAACGAGGCGGGGAAAAAAATTGCTGGAATCGGCGGAATAGCGGCACTTTTGAGATACAAAATGAAGTGGTGAACCGCCTATTCGATGCGGTGCTCAAACCACTCGACCTTCTTCTTTTCAACGAGCTCCTTCACGCGCTTCTGCTTTTCCGAGAGCTGGGAGGAGCCGGCCTTGAACTCCGCAAAAATTATTTTATTCTCCTCAAAAACAATGCCGTCAATCGGGTTGCCGAGAAAACGGAAGTTCCCGGGATCGAAAGGAAAGTCCTTAGTAAAGGGAACAAACTGCTCCGTCATTTTGCCGTACTTTACTGACTGCGAGGACTTTGAAAACTTCAATTCTGAAAGCACCCCCTCAAGGGAAGAGAGCCTTTTCATGAGAAAAAACACGAGCACCGCAAGCAGCAGTGATGCCGCAATGAAGAACAGGAGAAAAAAATCCGCCATGAAACTAAAGGAACTGAACAGATAAAAAATAGTTACTGTTGCAGAACGGCGAAAGCAGTTCTCTTTCTTTTTGGTACAGCCTTACACTTTTCTTTTTGGTACAGCTTTTTCTTTTCGTGTCAACGAAAAGAAAAAGGTGTCAGTAGTACTTGGTTCCTTCGCCCGTAAGAATTACAATCCTGAATTCGAGCTTCTTGTCCTTTATGGCAGCAAGGACAGCCATGTGCTCCCTTCCGGAGCCGCTTATCAGCGAGAGCACCAAATCATCCTTTTCAGGCAACTTGGATTTGATTTCTTCCTTTATTACCTCGAAGCCCGCGCGGTTGTTGATCATTATCCAGTCGCACTCCTTCAACGGCTTAAAGTTTTCCTTGCCCCACTCGTTGGAAATAAGCAGTACCTTGTCGAACTTTTCCTCGGAAATAAGCCGGGCAACATGCCCCCATGTGCCCTTCCCGATGCCCAAAACAGCCAAAAGCGTTTTGCCCATTAAAAAAACCCTTAATATATAATATATTTATAATAATTTATAAAACAAGCAGAAAATCCAAGAAATTAGGCAACCCTGAACCGGTCCTTGACCTTCTCGAATTTCGAGAGCATTCCCCTGGTTTTTTCGGTCGCATAAAAAACCCTGTTTTCAGCCGATTTGGCCTGCTTCACCATTTCAAGGTCCTCGAGAACCGCGAGCATCGTCTCAAGATCCCCCTCCTCAATATTTTGGTTGCCCCTCAGGAGCTCGGAAAAAGAACGCGGCGCCGAATTCAGTATGGTGAGGAGGCTCATGAAAACCGCGGAATTTATTATTTTGTAATACGCGGGATTATTCTCAAGGAACTGCACAAACTCCTCATACTCATCCATGGCAACCGCACAAAGGAGGCGGTGCACAAATAAAACCCTTTCGCAGCAGGGTTCTGGATATGGCTCCGGGGCAAACACAGGAATTCGCGGAAACAATAATAAGCGCCATAGAATCCGGTAAAATAACGAAAAAAGAACAGCTCAACAGGCTCAAGCTCGCGGAAGGAAAAAGGCTGGGCATCGGAAAAATGCCTTCCAATCCCGACATACTCGCGTACGCGGAAGAGCCCTCGCAAAAGCTCGGCGAAATGCTGTCAATAAAGCCGCTAAGGACACTTTCAGGTGTGGCTCCGGTAGCCATAATGACTAAGCCAATAAGCTGCCCCCACGGCACGTGCATTTACTGCCCGGGGGGGCCCAACAGTTTCTTCGGCTCGGTGCCGCAATCATACACGGGAAACGAGCCCGCAACCATGAGGGCAATCGACAATTCCTACGACGCTTACCTCCAGACAATTAACAGGCTCTCGCAATACTACGCAACCGCACACAACCCCCAAAAGCTCGAACTCATAATCATGGGCGGAACCTTCCCGAGCTTCCCGCAGGAATATCAAAACGAATTCATTTCCAATGCGTTCCAGGCCGCAAACGATTTCTCGGAACTCTTCATTTTCCGGGGAAAATTCTCGGCAAAAAAATTCAACGAATTCTTCTCAAAAGGAACGCACAAAAAATTTTCCGGAGCCCAGCGCGAAAAAATGCTCGCAATGAAAAAACCTGCAAACGTTGAGAGGGAACACAATAGGAACGAAAATGCCGCGGCAAGGATAGTCGCCATGTGCATTGAAACAAAACCTGACTGGAGCAAACAAGGGCACATAAACCAAATGCTTGAACTGGGCACCACAAGGGTTGAATTGGGAGTGCAGAGCATTTACAACGAGGTGCTCCGGTACACAAACCGCGGACACACGATTGAGGACTCGGTCGAGGCAACGAGGCTCCTCAAGGACTCGGGGCTGAAGGTCACTTATCACATCATGCCGGGACAGCCCAAGAGCTCGAAGGAAAAGGACATTGAAATGTTCAGGGAGCTTTTCCAGAACCCTGATTTCAGGCCCGACGGCCTGAAAATTTACCCGTGCATGGTGATGCCGGGAACCGCGCTTGCACAGCTCTACAAAAACGGGAAATTCACGCCCCTGAATACGGATGAGGCGGCGGAAATAATTGCCGAATCGGAAAGATACGTTCCCGAGTACGCGAGAATACACAGGATACAGCGCGACATACCGACAAAGCTCGCGCTGGCCGGAGTAGACAAAAACAACCTGCGCCAGATAGTGGACAAAAAAATCCTGCAAAAAGGAATCAACGCAAGGGAAATACGCGCAAGGGAATCAGGAATAAACGCGCTAAAAGGAAGGGAAATTGAAGGGGAAGCAAAGCTCGCCGCAAAGGAATACCTTGCAAGCAAAGGCGAGGAAGTCTTCATTTCCTTCGAGGACGAAAAAAACGATTTGCTGCTCGGGTTCTGCCGCCTCAGGAACCCTTTCGAGCCATTCAGGAAAGAATTCGATTCAAACACCGCGTGCATACGGGAACTGCACGTGTTCGGCAATTCACTCGCGCTCGGGGAAAAAAGCGCGGAAAAAAGCGGGCAGCACACAGGTCTCGGAAAACGGCTCGTGGAAGAGGCGGAAAAAATCGCGTCAGAAAAATTCGGCGCAAAAAAAATGCTGGTAATCAGCGGCGTGGGCGCGAGGGAATACTACTCAAAAAAACTCGAATACACAAGGGAAGGCCGCTACATGGCCAAAAAAATCTAGTTCGGCATCGCGAACGCAAGGAAAGAATCAAACAATTGGAAAGGCAGCAAGGCAAAGTTGAAGAACGGGAAGCCTGAAAACGCGGAACCAAATTTCCCCTTCAAAGTAGGCTTGACATTCAGCTCCGAAGTGAAGCTCTTCACAACAAGGCTCTTTTCAGGAATAACCGCCTTGAAGGAAAATGTCCTCTGGCCGTAAACCTTTGGAGTGACAACCAACTCAAGGTCCTTCGAGGAATTCGGCTCAAGCACAATTCTCTGTGCGGCAAACCAGTTCTGCGGCAAATTCGAGGAAACAACAACTTCCTGCTTTGCAATAGAAGAATTGGAAAGCGAAACAGCGTAAACAACGGGCGAGTCAACTACCGTGATGCTTTCAACCGATTTCTTGGAGAAAGCCGCTGAAATAAGCGGCTGCTTCACAACAACCCTCATCACGAATGACTGCTGAAGCACAGGCTCATGCGAACTGTAAAAATCGAGCCCGAGATTGTACACATTGCTCTGCGCATTGAGCGGCACCCCGACCCGCACAACAAGCGAAGTGTCAGTCTTGCCAATGGAATCAACTGTCCACCCTAAAGAAAGGGTTTGCGGGTCAACTACAAGAGTGTCCCACTCCGTATTCTGGAAACCGGTGTTGTCGGAAAAAACCGCCTCGAAAACCTGCCCAGGCTCAACAGAACCAAGCTGCACAACGGAGGCATCCTCAATCAAAGTTGGGGAAGGATAAACCATTGAAATGGAAGCAAAAGCCGAAGCTGAAGCAAAAACAACAAAAGCCAGAACAAACGCACCCTTCATTCGAATACCTGAAAAAAATGAGCAACAGAAGAATAAAAAAACGATTGGTCGGACAAAACCCTATGGTGCCCCAAAATGCCCGAAAAAAGCCAAAAAACGCGGTTCGGAATGATTAAGGAAAGGCATGGGAAAACCTTCGAAAACGCCCTGAAACAGGGAAAAATGGACGAACAAATGATCGGCCTGTGCTCCTTTGCCGCGGGAACAAAAGGATTCTACACCTCCAGCTGCTGCAGCGGACGCATAATACTCCTCGAAAAAAACGGGGAAGCAAAAAACAAGAATGCATTCCACAGGAAATGGCACAGAACAGTAAGCGCAAGGGAACTCATCGAAGGAGTGGAGGAAAACAAAGGCGGAGTGCTCTGGCTAAAGCTCGACCCATTCATACTGCACATCGGGTGCAAAAACATACGCGGCGCAAACTCCATTCTTGAGGCAATGAAAAAAGCAGGGGTAAAAAGGGGCGGCATAATGGTGGCACAAAAGGACAAGTTCCTCATAGAGCTCCAGGGAACCGAAACAATGGCCCTGCCAATAAAGGAAAACGGGAAACAACTGGCAGAAAAGGCGTTCATTGAAAAGCTGCTCGAAAAGGCGAATCCGTTGCTCGAAAAAAATTACGCGAGGCTCCGCGCACTCGAAAATGAATTCAGGAAAACGCTAAAATGAATCACCCGCGCTTAAACTACGGTGAATCCCAGCATGGATTGGGTTGGTGAAAAAGCAATGAGGCTGTTTGCGGCAATACAAATTCCCGAAGAAATCAAAAGCGAAATAAGCGCAAGGATTCTGCAAAAAATCCCCGGGGAAAAATTCTCCAAAACAAAAAAAGAAAACCTGCACGTTACCATGCTCTTCCTCGGCGAAAAAAGCGATGAAGAGGCAATGCACATAAGGAAAAAATTCGACGCAATAAGGTTCGATGCATTCGGGATGCGCACGGGAAAAACAGGCGCGTTCGGGAAAAGGGTTATCTGGCTCGGGTTCTCCAAAGGCGGGGAAGAGGCATCCATGCTCGCAGAAAAAATCTGCGCCGCACTGGAGGAAAAATCAGACAGGTTCGCGGCGCACATTACGCTCGCGAGGAACAGAAGCGCGGGACAAAAAGAATTCCTGGAAGTGATGGATGCCATTTCAGGAGAAAGCCCCGAAATGGAATTTGAAGTGAAGTCCGTTTTCCTGATGCGCTCTGTTCTCACGCAAAACGGGCTGCGCTACTTTGCCTTGTCCGAAAGAACCTGCTCCAGCAAAGTTTCAGGGTCGTAATAGTAGCGCTGTATTATTACCTCAACCTCGGGGTTTGCGCGGATGTTATTCCGAAGCATCCACTCAAGGATGTTTTTCCTGATTTGGATCTCACGCTCAACCTCCTTCTTGGTTGAAAGGGTTTTCGAAGCCAGCACCTCAATCAGGTGCATCGGAACATTGGTGCGCTTGATTGAATCGGTTTTCCTGTCCCACTCATAAATGTTGCTCAGCAAAGCCTGCTTATCCATGGAACTCACTTCGAGTATTTCCTCTATTTTTTTGGTCACTTCGCTTGTTTTTGGCCCGGCAATTGTTTTGC
>AQRS01000027.1 GCA_000402355.1 Candidatus Iainarchaeum andersonii SCGC AAA011-E11 | reverse complement strand
GCCGCTCCAGCAGGACTATTTTGTTTCAGGCGACTCAATGAACCTCATAATCCAAACCGAGAAGGGCGCAACCGTAACCGCAACGGGATTTTTTGGCAACGAAACGCTGCTTGATGACGGAAGGAATAACGATTCAAAGGCCGGCGACGGGATTTTCGGGAAAAGCATTCCCGTTTCCGCGGAGAACGCGGGAACCCAGATGATTGCGGTTGAGAGCAGCATTCCGGAAAGACAGAGCGTCTTCCTTTACGCGAAAATAATTCCACGCCTTGATGTGCGGCTCAGTGCGGAACAAACAGAAATAGTTCCCGGCGACAGCATTGTAGTTACCGGAAACGTATCAAGAAAAGGAACGCCGGTGCAGGGAACGGTCTTGATAGAGGGCTTCTCAAACCCCCATCCGGGGACAAGCCAGAAAAGCGCTTTTTCCGACAGCAGCGCCCGGAGCGATTCCTTCGGCAACTTTTTTTACAGGCAGCAGACAAGCCAGTCACTAGGCTTCGGCGCACTCTCTGTGAGGGTCTCGGTTTCCGATGCACTCGGCAACAAAGGCCAGGCAAGCGCCCAGTTGAACGTCATAACCCCGGAGGAAGCCCTTCCAATAAAGGTAAGCCTCATTAATGCCGCTCAGGATTCTTATGACAGGGGCGGGAGCATCGGGCTTTCCGTCAGGCTTACAAATAAAGGCGAGCCCATAAAAGGCGCCGTGGTGTCCGCCTCCATGGGCTCTTTCAGGGCTGATTTCACTGAGAAGGACGACGGCATTTATTCGCTTTCAATCCAGGTTCCGGATTCCACGCAATCCGGGCCCGCAAAAATCTCCGTATCCGCGGAAAAAAACGGGCTGCGGGGTGCCCTGTACATCAACACAAAAATAAATCCGGGGCAGCTCGAAATAATTGTTCTTTCCCCCGGGCTGCGGGCGTTCCAGGCGGGCGACACAATATCCTTCAGGTTCGAGGTTTCGGATGCCAACCGGAAAGTGAAGGCAGCGCGCCTTGGCTTCACAGTCAACGGCGAAACCATTCCCGTAAAGGACAGCGGAGAATTTTACGAGGCCGCTTACTACGTTTCAAAGCCGGGCGAAATAACCGCGCATTTCGAGGCCGCGGACTCAAAGGGCGACGCCGGTTCCGCGGCAATAACCGCAAGCGCTTCAGGCTATTCGATTTCCTATTACCTGAACTCATACAGCCAAATAATCCTCGTTGTGGCGGCCGCGGCAATAATTATTATTGGTTTGCTCAGTGCATTCTATTACAGGGAGAAAAAATCCGAGTGGCTTGGAAAATCCGAGCAGGAGCTTTTGAAGAGGATAAAGCTCACGCAGACAAGGTACTTCAAGCTCGGCGCCCTGACAAGGCAGAAGTATGACGAGTTCATGCTTGCGTACGAGCAGCAGCTCGCTGAAATAAGGAGAAAACTCAAAAAGTGAACCCCCCATGAAAAAATTGTTTTTGGCTCTTTTCATTGTGCTTCTTTCGGCTTCGGCCTTTTCCATGAGCATCAAGCCTGAAAAATCCTCATACGGCAAGGGCGAGGAAATAATATTCTCCGGCTCCTGCGACCCCGGGCAACAGCACTCCATAAAGGCGGAATCCGGCGGCAAGCAGGTTTTCGATTCTCCAATTGAATGCCAGGTGGTCAAATTCGTTTTCATACATCAATCAACCTTTCTTGATCCTTCGGGAAACTGGGAAGTAACGCTCTCAACCGAAAGGAGCAGCGCAAAAACCTTCGTGAATGTCGAGCCCGTACCCAAATCCGCGTACTACAGGATAACTTTCCTGAGCCCCGCGGAATTTTCGTTCGAAAGGGGAAGCGACGTTTTCATAAGCGCGGACATTTCGGATGCCGGCACGCCTGTTGTTGGTGCGGACGCAATAATGTACGATGTTTTCGGCAGGAGAATACAGCTGCGTGACGAGGGAAACGGGGTTTACGACCTGAATTACCTCGTGCCGTTTGACGCGCCTCTTGGCGACTGGAGCCTTTTGGTTGAAGCGCAGAAGGGCCAAGGAACCGAAATATCAGGCGGCGAAAGGAACATAGCCACAAAAATAATTCCCGCGCGCTTCAGTTTCAGCATTGTCGAGCCGCGCCTCCAGACTTATGAGGAGAGCGACCAGATACCGTTCAAGGCACTCATAACATACGGCGACGGAACCCCGCTCGATGAATCAAAGGCTTTGCGCGTTGAACTGATTGCGGACAACCAAAGGCACGGCCTCCAGAGCAGCGGCAATGGAGAATGGTCCACTCCTTATAATCCGGATTCATCCGGAAGCAAGGCATTCTCCATATCAGCGGAGGACTCGGCAGGAAACCTCGGCGAAACCAGCGTCAGCCTCGTGATAACCTGCTCTGCAACATGCCTCCTGAAAAAATTCGGCCTCCCGGTAATTGTGGTTGTGCTTGTTGCCGGCGTAGTGTTCAGGCTGTTTTACTCGCGTACCCGAAGCAGGGTACAGCTCATGAGGCTCAAGGAAGAACACGAAAAGACAATCGACCTGATAAAGAGCCTGCAGAGGGACTACTTCGGAAAAGGCGTAATGCCCACCTCGAGCTACCAGACAAATCTTGCGATGTACAAGTCCAGGCTAATAGAACTGGAGCAGCAGATAAAGCGGCTTGACGCAACCATAGAATCGGAAAAATAGTCTTTTATATTTTGAAGCCATCAGGGTTTTAGCTTATGGAAGAAAAAAAGAGGAATGCTGTTCTCAGGGCAACGAGGAAGCTCGTTGAAACAAAGACGCCGGAAGAGGATATACTCCTGAGCCTCGGGGAGCTAGGTCTCGATGAGGACGAGGCCAAAAAAATGCTGGGCGAGGCAAAAACAAACCATGTTTGGGGCGAGCCGGCCGAGGAACCTTTTCCCGGGAAAAAGCCCGGGCTCGGGGAAGAAGCGGAAAAGCAGGGCGCAAAAAGGCCCATGTTCTTCGACTTCCGCGAAATGCTCGAGAAAAAATCGGCAAAGCCGGAAAAAGCGCAGACGGAAAAAAATCCGCAAAAGGATTCCGCACATGAAAACTTTATTCCGAATCTCAGGAAAGGCGGAAGAAAAGCGGTAAAGGAAATAATTGCGGAATCGCCTTTGGATGCGAGGGAAAAAAACGCGGGCAAAAAAACGAAGCCCGAAGCAGCCAAGGAATCTACGACAAAGCGTGCCGACCGAAAGCTTTCCGAAACCCGGAAACCGGTGCCGGACGCAGGGAAAAAAGTTTCCGCCGAAGAAACCGCGGCATCAGGAACAGATGAAAACCCGGTTGTGCCCCACACTGAAACGCCGAAGAAACCGCTTGAGGAACCTGTTTTCACGAGCCGTCTCGACGTTCTCGAGGATAGCGTCTCGAGGGGAAAAAACCTTGACGCCGCGCTGAATGAGCTCGAATCCATGAAAAACCCCCAGAAATCCGGGCGCATGCCTTCCGGAATGCGGCGCGCCCAGAGTTCCATGATTATAATACCAAACAGGGAATACGCGATGGGCATTGATGCGGTTCTCAGGCGCGTGAACCGGGATTTTGAGAGAATAGCATACATAAACCTGAACGAGATTTACGACAACCTGATAAGCCGCCTCAAGTCCATGGATGTCGACCTAAAAAAATTCTTTTTTATCGACGCAATAACCATTTCATCATACGGGGAGGTCAAGGAAAGGGACAACTGCATTTTCGTGAGCAACCCGAATGCATTGATAGAGCTCAGCCTCGCGATAACGCAGGCGCTCAACCTCCACAAGCCGGACGCAATAATCTTCGACTCGATTTCAACGCTCCTGATTTACGAGGACGAGGGAACAGTGACAAAATTCATACACTCGCTCATCGGGAAAATAAAGGCCGCGGGAGTGGCATCATACTTCACCGCGCTTGAGGGCGACTCCAACTCCGAAGCAATAAAGGACCTCGGGATGTTTGTTGACTCCGTTTTAACACTCACAGAATTCCAGCTCGGCGAACTCGGATTCGCAATGACCGGGCCAATCGGGCCAAGGCCGATTGAGGAAGCGCCTATGGCACCGAAAAACCGGCTATACAAGGCTTCAATGCTGTCGCCAGCAATGGACACCAACCGGATTGTCGCTAACGAAGTGAGTTCGCTCAGGAAAAGGCTGGATGGCATGCAGGACAACACGGAATTGCGGGACGCGATTTCACAGCTCAACGAAAAGGTCGGAAGGATAGAGGGCCTCGGTTCCCTCCGGAAAGATGTTAAGGGAATTTCCCTGCGCATGGAAAGGCAGAAGGAAAAGCCCATTGGTGACAAGATTGTGGGCCAGATAAGCAGGCTCGAAAGCAAGCTTGATTCCATGGAGGAAAGGATTTCACAGAAAAACGCGTCCGAACTCCAAAAATCGCTCGAGGAAATCAAGGGCAAAGTGGGGCGAGTGGAGCAGATATCGGATTTGCAGGAGGAGATAAAGGAGATTTCAAAAAAAATTGGCGAACGCAGGGAGCAACCTATTGACAACAAAGTAGTGGGGCAGATTGAAAGGCTGGAACAGAAAATAAATTCCCTCGGAAGCATGCTCGCCGAAAAATCCTTCCGCGCCAAAAGGGCGGAGGAAGAGGCCGTAACGCTCAGGAAAAGAATCGAATCCATTGAAAAGAGGAGGGAACTCGAAAAAATGTTCGACGAGCTGTATGACAACGATGTGGCATCTCTCGACCCGAAAAACATTGTCACGAAGAAACTCGAGAAAAACCTGCGGAAAAAGGACGGTGCCATTGAAAAGGCATACTCGAATCGCCTCATTCCAAAACAGCTTTACACAAAGGGGAAAAGCCGCATAAAAAAGGAGGCCCAGAGGCTGAGGCATTCCGCACAAATCGCGAAGCTCGAGCAGCAGCTCGAAATACTGAATGAGGGCTATTACTCCGGCGTAGTAAGCAAAAAAGCCTACCTCGCGGACAAGGCAAAAATCGAGAGGCGCCTCAAAACTTAAACAACCCAAATCACCTGTGCGGTGATTTCCGTTGGCGGACGATTTATGCCCCGAGGAAACCTTTAAAAAGGAAAATGATTTTATAATGTAAAGCGCGTTTTAATGGTTGGTTGTTGATGCCCGCAAAAAGAAAGAAATCTGCTTCAAGGCAGAAAAGGCCGAAATCCGCAAGGAAATCATCTTCCAGCGGGGTTTCCCTTGACGTTTCAATTGATGGCCACCACTCAATGCTCCGCGAAGCATTAAAGGATGTCGCCCGCGAACTCAGCCAGCTCCGCGAGGAAAAATCAGAGCTCGAATCAACCCTTGATTCGGTCGCTTCCGACATAAACTCGACGCAGAACAAGGAAGTGAACTTCAAGGAGCAATTGCACAAGCTCAGCTCCGTTGAAACGGCCCTGAGCGTGAAGAGGCAGCGCATAAGGAAAAAGCTCGAGCAGGTAAAGGAAAAAATGGGCAAAGTCCGCGCGCTCTCCTCAAAAATGGAAAGCCTGTAATAAAATTATTGCAGAAACCGATTTTTTTATTTTATATGACTTTTTTTTACACGCATATTTTCTTCAAATTGCAATTCACTTGTAATCTTCCCTGAATATTTCCTGGTTGATGTAGATTTCGAAGCCGCGCGTGGTTATTTTGTAGGGCACAAGCCTTTTCGCGTGCCTGCTGCTCCTCAGCTTGAGAATCTCAAGCGCATTCTCGCGGCTGCTATGCACCTTGATGTTGTAAAAAACCACGACCGCGTCCGCAAGGAATTCCTCTATTCCGAGCCTTGAATAAATCGAGGGCGTCTGCTCCGTTTCCCCTAAAACCAAATTCACCGAATTGTACTTTTCAAGCGTTTCAAAAAGGTGCCGCAAATACTGCCTGTAACCCTGCGAGTTCTCCACAAAAGCAATCGAAAGCGCGGAGAGCGAGTCGACAACAACGCGGTCGGGCCTGAAAGGCAAATCAAACTGGAAAGGCAAGTCAAACTGCTCGAACTCAATGTAAAGGCCCCCGCGCTCCTTGGTGAGCGTTGCCTCAACGGCTCGCGCAATTGTAAGAGGGTCGATTTTTATTATTGCGAGCAATCCTTCCTTTTCCAATGCATCCAAATCCCACCCGAAATTCTCCATCATGTTCTCCTTGATTTTTTCGGGGGTTTCCTCGAGAGTAAGGTAAACGCACTTGTGCTTCAGTTGCTTCGCCCCATTATACAAAAACTGCATTCCGAAAGTGGTTTTTCCGGTTCCGGCTCCGCCAGAAATCAGGATTGTGTCCCCGCGCTTGAGGCCGCCCCTATCAATGAGCTTGTCAAAATCACTCACAAGCACGGGAATGGATTCGCGGAACTCGACTTTTTTGTAATGGTAATTGCCGGCTGCCTTGCCCGGCTTGGCGCCTATTTCCTCAATGACAATTTCCTTTTTTTCCTTCTGGCCTGCTTTTCCCTTTGTCCTGAAAAAATCCGAGCCCGAATCCCAGAAACTTCCCGCGCTTGAATATTCCCGCTCTTCTTTTGCCGGGCCCCTCATTATCGGCTTTCCCTGAAGCGTTTCCTCAAGTCCGGGCTTGTTGTAGAGCCCTGCCTTCCGCACTATTTCCTTTGCCTCGCTTTCCTCAACCCCGATGTCCGTCATGCTCTTCAGGGCGTCCTCTTCAGAAGTTCCCGAATCCAGGAGCCTTTTTGTGGCGTCAATAAGCCTCTCGCGGTTCTCTGGCATGGTTCAAGTATATCGAGTTTAAAGAATATAAGTGTTTTCGAAGCTCCGGAATTTCATCAAACCGGGTCTTCGTGGTGCGACATAATGGTTTAATAAGCATACAAAACCTAATTTTTGAATGGTTATTCTGGCAAGGGGCGCAAAGGAAACAAAGGCAGAGGCAAAAGAAAGCCCCTCAAGCGAGGTTGCCGGGCGCGTAAAATCTGGCATACCCGGCCTTGATGAAATGATGGGCGGCGGAATTCCTGTTGGCAGCCTTGTTGTATTGAGCGGCGACCCGGGCAGCGGCAAAACCATTTTATGCTGGCAGTTCATTTACGAGGGCGTAACCAAATACAACGAGAACGCGGTTTTCGTTTCTCTCGAGGAAACCGAAGAAACAATTTACGACGGCGCGCTCGGATTCGGGTGGGACTTCAGGAAGCTCGTGAATTCCGGCAAACTGAAAATAATCACGATTGAACTTTACGATTTCGAGAGGCTCAAAACAGCCATTGAGGACAACGTCAAGGCAATAAATGCGAAGCGCGTGGTCATCGACCCCGGCGTAATATTCAGGCTGTTCTTTGACAGGGAATTAGACGCGAGAAAAAGGATAATGTCGCTGGGAAAAATGCTCAAAAGCATCCATGCAACCGCAATAATCACGAACGAGATTGCCCTGGACCAAATGACCTCGCTTTATGGCCTCGAAGAGTATGTCGCGGACGGCGTGATACTGCTTTACCACACGAAAATAAAGAACCGCTTCTACAGGAGCATTGCAGTCCTCAAAATGAGGAGAACCGGCGTAACGGAAAACCTCAAGCCCGTGCAGATAGGCAGCGACGGAATAAAAGTGCTTTCAAAATCCGAGATGTTCACGGAGGTCGGCTGAAATGCAAAAAAAACCAATCCGGAAAAACCCCGGTGATGCGCATGGCAACCTTGAGGAAATAGAAAAGGCCGAAAAGGTGCTCAGCGCCGGCTCAAAAATAGACCTGAAGGTGGCGCGCGCACTCGAGGAACTTGAAATGCCGTTCACGGCATTTGTCCTTGCAGAACCAAAGGAGTTCTCGCAGATAAGGGCAGGAATAATGAGGCGGTTCGGTTTGGCCGACTCCATGTGCATTTACATCACATTCAACACCGGTTTCGGGAAACTCGAGTCAGGCTTTGCCAGGGAAAACATAAACACGGAAAACATCCGCTTTGTGGACCTGATTTCAAAAACTGCTGGAAGCAGGCTGGAAAAGAAAAAAAACGTTTCCTACCTCGATGGCCCCTCGGATCTGACAGAACTCATACTCCTTGCGGAAAAGCTCCTCAACGAAGCCGAACAAAAAAAATCCTTCATTATCCTTGACTCGGTTTCAACGATGCTCGTTTACAACGACTCATCCACAATAGAAAAATTCCTGCATGCCCTCTTAGAAAAAATCAACGGGTTCGGCGCAACCGCAATACTCCTGAGCTCGGATTTAACCGGGCACGAGGAAATAACCTCAACCATAAGCCAGTTCGTGGACAAAATGGTCAAGATTTGATTTCAACAACCCAAATCACCTGTGTGGTGATTTCCGTTGACGGAAGGGCGAGTAACCCAAATCCAATGCGGAGTTATTTCCGTTGACGGAAGGGCGAGTAACCCAAATCCAATGCGGAGTTATTTCCGTTGACGGCGAATGCTTCGCAGCAACCAATTCTATTGCGGGGATTCCATTGACGGTAAATTGACGTCATACCTGTTCACGAAAAACGCGTTGAACGCTTTCACGAAATTTTCCTTCTGCGCCGCCGCCCTCGCCTTGGCATCCGCAAGCGAGGCCTCAGCACTGCCGAGCTCTTTCACGGCTTCGGAAAGCGCGGCCTTTTCGGATGAAATTTCCCTTTCAAGCTGCTTGAGCTCAGAGTAAATGTCCAGCTTTGAAAGCTCCTTTTCCGAGGAAACTATTTCGACCTGAATCTTGTTCAGCTTCCAGAAGTAATCCTGGAAAAAATCCTTCTCCAAAAGCGCGGAAATGGAAGCCAGGCGCTTCCCCTTCTCCGAATCCTTCACGGAAATCGAGCCCTCCTCAACAAGCTTCTTCGCCTTTGAAAGAACGCTTTTCGACGCCACGCCGTTCGGGTCAGAAACAACCGCACTGAACGGCGCATCCAAAAGTTTTTTGAGAACCTCTTTCTCCTTTTCGGAAAGCAGCGCCGAACTTTCGGAAAGGGAATAAAGCCTTTTCAGGATTTTTTCCAGCGACGCAATCTCCGAATTCATCGAGGAAACCGTTTCCTCCTTCATCCTCTCATACCTTGCTTTCCTGTCCTCGAACTCCTTCACTTTCAATGCCTTCTGCGAACCCTTCATTTCCCCCAAAGAATCCCCGAGGCCGGCAACCCTCCTTTTCGAGGAATCAAGCGCCCTCTTTTTCTCCGAAGCGGCTTTCCCGAGTTCCAAAGACTTCTCCCCGAGGGCACTGAAGGATGCCGCAAAATTTTTCAGGTAAGAGAGGTCGGAAATTTTTTTGGAAAACGCCCTCGCCCTCAGGTCTTCAAAGGCCCGCGAAAGCTCCTTCAAGTTCTCTCCCACAACCCTGACCTCGTCCTGCAGCATGAGCTTTGCCAACGCAATGCTCTTCCAGTACGGCAGCAAATCCCTTGCAACAGAATCAGATGCCCTCGTGGAATACTCCCTTATTTTCTGCACATCGGGATTCGGCGGAGGCGCGAGTTTCGAGGACAATCCGGAAAGCTGCCTCGCAAGGTTTTTCTGCGAAGTGGCAACAATAAGCCTGAACCTCTTGTTGCCCTCATCAACATTAATCTGCTTCTCATTCAGCATTGCCGCGCTTTTCGAGAGCTCCGAAACGAGGTGCTTGATTTCCGCAAATTTCCTGAAAGAAAAATCAACGAGTTCCTTCTCCTCCTTTTCCAGTTCCGCGGACGCAATTTTTTCGGCCTCGCCAATGCCCACTTTGCCCGGTTTCGCGGAAAAAAGGCCAAACAGCCACTCCAGGATGCCCATGCAGGAATAATTGCTCAAAAAGGGTTTTATAGCAGACCGATAAAACGCCCCCCGCGGCATTTTTTCCGGCATACTTCCCTGCAAAGCAGGGGCTGTCGCACGCCTATTGCAGTTCTGGCTACGCAAACTTACCATCGAGCCCAAGCGACC
>AQRS01000026.1 GCA_000402355.1 Candidatus Iainarchaeum andersonii SCGC AAA011-E11 | reverse complement strand
GCGGGCCAAAAGAATGGAAACAACTCATAACCAGCCTGATACTCGCACCCTTTTCATTCCTCGCAGATTATTTCAAAAGGGTGCGCAGCGAATACAACTTCTCAAAAGATAAACGCAAATTCGGAGGTATCAGGCAACGCCTCCAAGAACGCATCATAACCGCGGCTTTCAGCCGCGCAACCCTACACAACTACTCAGCAAACTACATGAAAGGGTGAGTTTTGTCCCAGAGTCTGTCCGGGGCAGAGAAACGAATTTAAACACTAAAGCAGGAAAAAGTAATACGCATTGGGAGTAAGGGGTAAGCCATACTGCCTAGCAGATCCCTGGCTTACTTCCTTAATACTTATTCTATAGCAGACCACTAAAGTTTTCCTGCATTTCATTGTGGTCTGCTAGATAGCACCTTGTGCCCAATGGGTACTAGGCCTCGTGCCCATGGGTACAAGGAACCTTGAAATTTTGCCAAATTATTTTCTTGTCCTGCCTCACGAACTCAACAGGCATTCCTCTTTCGCCAAACTCAAAATAATTTATTGCGCCGTTATTTTCGCGGACATTCCTTATAGAACCGGCAATTTCCGGAAACCTGAAAAATTCCGACATGTCCTCGTGGTTTGTGCCGACAACCGCAAAAGCCCTTTTCATCCCAAAATGCTCGAACTGCGAAACAAGCCGCCCCAAAGGATTGTTTTCAAAAGAACGCGGCTTCGAAGAGTCAATCCGCTGGACATGCTTGGGCTTTATGCCGCCCATCCTGCCGCTTTTTCCAGCGGCAAGGATTACGCCAACCCTGTTTTCCGGCATGAAAATACGACGCTTTTCAGGAATTTAATTGTGCTTTGCCCGCATTTTTTAGGTTTTCGCAGCAGAAATGGATACATGAAAAAGTTCAGCATCGAGGCGGAATGCGGAAAGGCGCGCGCAGGAATTCTGCACACAAGCCACGGCAAAATCGAAACCCCGTTCTTCATGCCCGTTGCCACAAAAGGCTCCGTGAAACTCCTTTCGAACGAGGAAGTGCTCGAATCCGGAACCCAATGCATGATTTCAAACGCGTTCATCCTGCACATGAAACCCGGCCTCGAAACCATAAAAAAATTCCATGGACTGCACAAATTCATGAACTGGAAAAAAGGCCTGTTCACCGATTCCGGAGGCTTCCAGGTTTTGAGCGAACAATTCTGCCTCAAATTAAGCGAAGAAGGAGTAACCTTCAGGAACCCATTCGACGGAAAGGCAATGATTTACTCGCCGGAAAACGCAATGCAAATACAGAATGTTTTGGGGAGCGATGTTGCAATGTGCCTCGATGATGTTCCCATTGCGGGCGCTACGGAGAAGAGGGTGACCGAGGCCACGCAAAGAACAGCGGAATGGGCTAGCCGATGCAAGGAAGCGCACAAAAACAAGGAACAATTGCTTTTCGGGATATGCCAAGGGGGGGTATTTGAAAATTTGAGGAAAAAAAGCACACAGCAGATTTCGGAACTCGGCTTTGACGGAAACGCTTTGGGAGGCCTCGCAATAGGAGAGCCGCTGGAAAAAATGTACGACGCAATAAACACCGGCCTGCCATTGCTTCCGAAAGAAAAGCCTCGCTACCTGATGGGAGTTGGCTCGCCGCAGGACTTGGTGAAGGCAATTTCGCTGGGAGTTGATTGTTTCGATTCAAGGTTTCCCACAAGAACAGCGAGGCACGGAAGGGCATTCACTTCAAAGGGAAACATAAACATCGATTCAGCGATTTTCAGGCTAGACAACAAGCCATTGGATGAAAAATGCGGATGCTTCGTGTGCAAAAACCATTCACGCGCATACATCCACCATTTGTTCCGCACCAAGGAAGAGAACGCGCAGAAGTATTTGAGCTTCCACAACCTGTGGTTCACGCAAAACCTTGTTAAACGCATCAGGGAACAAATAACTGAAGGGAAATTCAGGCAAAAAGAATTCCTGAAAACAATGAAGTGAATATTGATGCAGGGAAATGAAAACAAAAAAGGCGAAAAATACTTTGGCCCCATAACCGGGTTTTTTGTGGGCGTTCTCCTCATATCAAATATCGCCTCGACAAAAATATTAATCCTCGGCCCATTCACTTTTGACGGCGGCACAATACTCTTCCCCTTGAGCTACATTTTCGGCGACATTTTAACGGAAGTTTACGGCTTCAAGCGCGCGAGGAAAGTAATCTGGACAGGGTTTGCATCCGCACTCGTAATGTCAATAGTGTTCGCAATAGTCGGGTTTTTGCCCGCTGCCCAGGGCTGGGAAAACCAGGCCGCCTATGACGCTATTTTAGGAGTCATTCCAAGGATAGTTCTGGCATCTCTCATAGCGTACTTTGCAGGGGAATTCGCTAACAGCTTCACCCTTGCAAAAATGAAGATAATGACAAAAGGAAAACATTTGTGGGCGAGAACAATCGGCTCGACAGTCGTAGGGCAGGCAGTAGACACGATTCTCTTTTCCGCAATAGCTTTCTGGGGAGAACTCCCGATTGAAATATTCATTGCGCTGGTGGTTTCGAACTATGTCTTTAAGGTCGGAATAGAAGTCCTGTTCACCCCAATAACATACGCGGTCACCGACTTCCTGAAAAAAGAGGAAGGAATGGATGTTTACGACCACAACACAAACTTCAGCCCGTTCAAATTCTGAGCAAGGCAAATTCACAACCGGCAAAATTTAAAACCACAAGCAACCCGAATCAGTACATGAAACACTGCTTCGAATTGCCGTTCGTCGCTTTCAGGATAAGCGGGGACGCGGAAAAGCTATTCAACGGAATAACCACAAACACGCGCAACGGCACAAGAAATGCGCTACTCGACGTTTACGGGCGCGTTGTTGCGGCATTTTACCAGAAATTCGAGGGAAAGGAAGTTGCTATTGCGCTCAGCGAAAAATATTCCGACAAATTTTTAGCCGCAATGAAAACCTATCTGATGCTCGGAAAATGCAAGGCAGAAAAAATGCGTGAAAAAGTTTTCTTCACAACCGAGAAGCCAACGGAGCACGGCATTTTAATCCCTGAAAAAAACTATTTCATATTTATCGCTGAAAAAGAGCCCAAAGGATCCATAAAAATGAATGAAGAAGAATTTTTGTGCCTCCGCTTGGAAAACGGAATCTCGATGCAGGGCTTCGAATTCGAGAACGAAATGATAATGAACACTGATTGGCGCGACGCGGTTTCGCTGACAAAAGGCTGTTTCCTGGGCCAGGAAATTGTGGCCAAGGTTACGCAGCGCGGAAAGCCCCCGAAAAAATTGGTGCGATTTGCTTTCGCACAGGAACCGACACAAATTCCTTTTGTTGAAATAAGATCCAAATGCTTTTCAAAAAAAATTGGAAAGTGGATTGCCTACTGCTCCGTGCCGAACGAAGAAACGCAAATTCCCGGCGCGGAAGAGCTGAAGTAAAGGTTCCGCCGGAAATTGCCCGGAAATCCTCACTAGCCAAACCTTTAGTAAAGCTTTAAATCAAACCATCGCTTATTTTATCCATGGTCAAGGTTGCTGCCTCGGTGCTTGACGCGGACTTCCAGAAATGGCGGGAATGGCTCCCGAAGCTTTCAAAGGCCGACAGGATACAGTTTGACATCATGGACAAAAAGTTCGTGCCGAACAAAGGCCTCGACAAAAAAAGGATTTCGGAGCTGAGGCCGAAAACAAAGCTCTTTTTCGAATCGCATTTGATGGTTGAAAAGCCGGAGCAGCATATAGAAGAGTTCGCGGGGCTCGGCAACCAACTTCTGATATTCCATATCGAAGCCACTGACAAGCCGCTTGCAATAATTGAGCAGATTGAGGAGCACGGAATGAAAGCCGGAATCGCAATCAACAACCAGACCGAAGCCAAAACAATTTTCCCTTACTTAGACAAGGTCGACCTCGCATTGGTGATGAGCGTTCAGGCGGGCTTTGGGGGCCAGAAATTCAATTCGCTTGCTTTGGACAAAATCCACGCGCTGCGCAAAAAAATCGATTCCGGGGAACTTGACTGCGAGATTGAGGTGGACGGCGGAATCAACCTGGAAACCGCGGGGCAATGCGTGGAAGCAGGCGTTGACGTGCTGGTTGCGGGAACAGGAATATTCAGGAACCCAAAAGGCATTGAAAAGGCAATTGAAGAGCTCAAAAAGCTGTGAAGCGCGAAAACCTCGTCTGGGCAACTTTTTTAACCTTAACCAAGCCCAATCCCTAAACCAAGCTTGAATTCTTTCTTTTTGGTACAGCTTTTTCTTTCCTTGAAAAAAGAAAGAAAAAGGTGTTGCGGAGATGGCGGAGCGGTCCAACGCACCAGCCTTGAGAGCTGGCGTGCCTCGTGCACACGGGGGTTCGAATCCCTCTCTCCGCGTCGCGCAAGCCCGCGCGAGAAGGGCATCATCGAGGCATCTGCAATGCCTCATTAGGAATAATATATTAGGAGCCCCGAAGTCAAAAAAAGCCCTAAAACAAAAAATAGCAGAATGGTACAAAAAATACTTCAACTTAATGTGGCGGCACTGGCAAAAAGTTGAGTAATTGGCTTAACGTCTCGCTTAAATGAAAAGCGGCGCAAGCACAAGAGTAATTGTCGCAAGCAACTTTATTAGCACGTGGATGCTCGGGCCGGCGGTGTCCTTCAATGGGTCACCGACAGTGTCGCCAACAACCGCGGCCTTGTGCGCGTCGGAGCCTTTTCCTCCATGAGCACCAAGCTCAATGTACTTCTTCGCGTTGTCCCACGCGCCGCCGCCGTTGTTAAACATTATCGCCATGAGGATTCCTGTAATCGTGCCGACCATTAGGAAAGCGGCAAGGGCCTCGGCCCTGAGTACAATTCCAACAGCAATCGGGAACAAAATCGCGAGAGCCCCGGGCAAAATCATGTTCTTCAATGCTCCCTTTGCAGTAATGTCAACGCAGGTCGCATAATCCGGCTTCTTTTTGCCGGACATTATTGCCTTATCCTTGAACTGGCGCCTCACTTCCTCAATAATCAATCCCGCAGTCGACCCCACAGCGCTTATCGCAAAGGAACTGAACAGGAAAACAAGCATTGCGCCTAGAAGCGCGCCGATGAAAATATTCACTTCGGCAATGTTCACTGTGTCGAACACCTTTCCAGTGAGCCTTGAGACCTCATCCATGTAAGCGGAGAACAAAAGGAAAGCCGCTAGCGCAGCCGAGCCAACCGCGTAACCCTTTGTAAGGGCCTTGGTTGTGTTTCCGGCCGCATCCAGAACATCGGTGTTCCTGCGCACCTTCTCTGAAGCATTTGACATCTGCGCAATTCCGCCAGCATTATCCGCAATCGGGCCGAACGTATCCATTGCAAGTATGTACGCTGCGGTTGCGAGCATGCCCATTGTCGCAACGGCCGTGCCGTAAAGGCCTCCGTGAGGAACGCCAGATTCAACGCCGAAAGTGTATGACAGGAACAATGAAACCGAAATCACCAGCACGGGCAAGGCAGTGTTCTCAAGCGCAATCGCAAAGCCGGTAATGATGTTGGTCGCATGCCCTGTAGTCGAGGCCAACGCAATGCTCCTCACGGGCCTGTAAGTGTACTCGGTGTAATACTGGGTAATGAACACGAACAAAATGCTCATCACGAGGCCCACAAGGCCGGCATAAAAGAACCAAATGTTGCCGAGCATCTGCATCGTGACAATGTAAAGGAAAATCGCCGCGAGGAAACTCGTAATGTAATAACCCCTGTTCAAAGCGCTCATAGGGCTCTCCTTATCGCCCGCATTAACAAGGGCAATCCCGATTATTGACGCAATGAGGCCGAATGCCCTTGCAACAAGCGGGAACAAAACCCCGTTGATTCCAAATACAGGGTAAAGCGCAACACCCAAAATCATTGCGCCTATATTCTCTGCAGCAGTTGACTCAAACAAATCTGCTCCGCGCCCCGCACAATCTCCCACATTGTCCCCGACCAAATCAGCGATAACAGCAGGATTTCTCGGGTCATCCTCCGGAATTCCTGCTTCGACCTTTCCAACCAAGTCAGCGCCAATGTCAGCAGCCTTGGTATAAATTCCGCCGCCGAGCTGCGCGAACAACGCAACGAAAGATGCGCCGAAAGCATAACCCACAATCAGGAAAGGGGTCTTTGTCGGGTCAGCACCGAACAGCCAGAAAATCGAGGCAACGCCAATCAGCGAGAGCGCGACAACGAATATGCCGGAAACAGCTCCGCCAAGCAAAGCCATTTTGAGTGCGCGTGCAGTGGAAATCCTTGCGGCCGCCGCGGTCTTGAGGTTGCTCCTCACAGAAGTGTACATGCCCACTATTCCGGCTATTGCGGAGCACGAAGCGCCCAAAATAAAGGCAAAAGCGGTTTTAAAGGCGTAATCAGGCTCGCCGACAAACGTGTAAACACCGAAAAGTATTATTGCCGTTACAACCGCGAGTATTGCAATTGTGGTGTACTGCCTCTTTACGAACGCCTCGGCACCTTCTTTTATGTAACCGGCTATTTCCTGCATCTCCTTTGTGCCGGAATCCTGCCTGAACACATACCAGGCAAAACCCATTGCAACCAAAAGCGCCAAAACCCCTATTCCAATAACAAGTTCAAGGAAAATGCCAAACACCCCGAAAATCCAAAATCCAAAAAAAAATTAATTTGCCCCGCCCAACCTGAAAAGGAGCTTAAGCCAAAATGGCACGCCAATCGTGCGAATTTTGGTTCTTTACAATTAAAGATTGTTAACGGTTTAAAAATGCTTACGCCCGCGCGGCCCGCGGTGTAACGGCCCGGCAAATCAGCATAAAGAATGGCCGTTTCCCCGCGTGGGAAGGGTGGCTGCGCAAGGGCTTTTAATTGTTTCCAAGGGAAACACTTTAATGCAAATGAAGACGGCAGGCTTTTTTTTGGTTGCGGCAATTCTCCTGGTTTCAGGATGCGCCACGCAGGCACAACAGCCCGGCCAAAACGCGACCGGAAACGTCGTGGTGAGCGGCACCCAGAATAACGCCAATCAGGATACGCAGAACGGAGTGGTGGAAGTGGCTAAAGTTGAAAGCGGGGCCAAGGTAAAAGTCGAGTATGTCGGAACCTTTCCCGATACGGGAGAAATTTTTGACAAGAGCGAAGGCCGCGGGCCTTTGGAGTTCACTGCCGGCACGGGCCAGATGATTCCGGGCTTTGATGAGGCAGTTCTCGGAATGGCGCTCAACGATGAAAAAACGGTTACGATTCCGCCTGACAAGGCGTATGGCGAAGTTGACCAGAACGCAATCCAGTGGGTTTCAAAGAACCTCATGCCTCAGGACCTCAATGTTGGCATTGGCACGAAACTCATGGCCGGCGCAGGCCGCCCGGTTACTGTTGTTGATGTAAATGCCGATTCGGTGAAAATAGACTTCAACCACCCGCTCGCGGGAAAAACGCTCCAGTTCTGGATAAAGGTTGTTGACATACAGAAAGGCGGCGCGTGAACGCATAATTATTATGAAACAACCCACAGTTGTTCGGACGGGCAAGAAGGCGGATACGCCACAAATATTTGCGCTCGTGAAAGAACTGGCCGCTTTCGAAAAAGCGTCTAACGAAGTGACGCTCACCGAAAAACAATTTTTGCAAGACGGCTTCGGCGCCAAACCCCTCTTCAAAACAATCGTAGCCGAATTGAACTGGAAAATCGTTGGAATGGGGGTTTACTGCTTAACTTATTCGACGTGGAAAGGAAAAGAAATGTACCTCATTGATTTAATGGTTGCCCACGAGCACCAGAAAAAGGGAATAGGCACAAAATTATTCGAAGAAATATTAAGAATTAGCCAACGCGAAGGCACGAAAAGGTTCCGCCTTGACGCTTACAACTGGAACACGCCAGCAATAGAATTCTACAAAAAATACGGTGGCAAGCCATATGAAGACTGGCGCGCTATCATGTACAACCAGGAGCAGCTCGAAAAAGCTTACAAAAAACTTAAATCAAACATCTGACACAATTGTATTGAGGCGTTTGGAATTGGATGAGAACTGCGTTTTCTGCAAAATAGTTTCGGGCCAGATTCCGAGCACAAAAATCTACGAGGACGAAAATTCCTTGGCTTTTCTTGATATCAATCCCGCAACGAATGGGCATTCGCTCGTGATTTCAAAAAAGCACTATGCTACTCTTCTCGACATTCCGGGCGCAGAGCTCGAGGAACTCATTTTGGCTGTGCAGAAAACCGGCGCCGCAACAATGAAAGCAACGAAAGCGGACGGCTTCAACGTGCTGCAGAACAACGGCGCTGTTTCCGGGCAGGTTATTCACCATTTGCACTTCCACATCGTTCCGCGGTTCAAAAATGATTCGCTGAACCTTTCGCTCGGCGGAAAAAAAGCCGGGCAGGCCGAGTTAGCGGAGTGGCAGAAGCGCATTAAGAAGCACCTGAAGTGAGAACGGCGCGTTTTTATAAAAGAATGTAATTAATATAATTTAATTATGGGTGCTTCAGAAGGAACATACGAAAAAGTTTTGGAATTTCTTGGAAACATTAATAAATAAGGAAGATGTGAGAAAACTATGGAACAGCAAAATCTGATTCAACAACAACGAGAGTTATGGAATACCTTTTCTCCGGGTTGGAGGAAATGGGATAGCTTTGTGATTAGATGGCTGCAACCCATTGGAGAGAAATTAATTGAAGTGGCTCAGTTGAGGGAAGACGATCTTATTTTGGATGTTGCTACAGGAACCGGAGAACCTGGTTTGACTGTAGCAACTAAAGTGAGAAGAGGGAAAGTCATTGGAACTGATGTTGCCGAGAGAATGATCTCTCTTGCTCAAGAAAATGCAAAAAGAAGAGGTATCGCAAATTACCAAGCTCTAGTAAGTGATGCTTCTCATCTTCCTTTTCAGAATCAAGAGTTTTCTGTTATTTTATGCAGATTTGGAGTAATGTATTTCGCAAATCCTCAAGCTGATGTGAAAGAAATTGTTCGGATGCTCAAGCAAGGAGGGAGGATAGCATTTTCTGCATGGGCTCAACCTGAGAAAAATCCTTGGGCAACGACCTCCGGGAAGACAGTTCAGGAAATATTGCAATTGCCTCCTCCCCCTCCAGATACTCCAGGAATTTTTAGGCATGCTCAAGCCGGTGCTCTTGCTCAACTCTTTCAAGGAGCTGGTCTCAAAGATATTCAAGAAACTGAAGTGAGAGGAAAACTTGAATTTGATTCAGCCGAGCAGTACTGGGAATATACTATGGATGTCGTTGCGCCTGTCGCTGTAGCTCTCTCAGAGGTTGATGCAGCCACCAGGAAAAAAGTGAAACAAGCGATTCTCCTGCGAGCGAGATCTTTTGAAAAGGGAGGAAAAATTATCTTTCCTTGGAGCAGCTGGGTTGTTTCTGGTAAGAAATGATTTTTTGAAGATAGTTATGCCAAAACCATACACGAGAAAACCTATAAATCCGTTCCACGCAGGCACGGCTCTTTCCTCACAGGGGCATCAAACAAGAAGCGGGATTGCGCCATACAGGAAATCTATTGATTTGGGGCGCAGAAACCCATACAGCACTGCAGGGTCACTTGAAGGAACAATCGACAGGAGAACAGGCCCATTTGCTTTTGAAATACGCGTGAGCAATCAAGTGCCTATCGGGAAAACAGACTACTCAAGCAGAAAACCGATTATTAAAACAGTCGAAACAGGAAGAAAAATGACTACCGGCCGCGTCAAGGATTTGAGGGCTGCCAAAATACCTTACAAAAGGACCGGATCCACACGCAGAAGGAAAAATGCGGGAGGGCGGATTTGAACCGCCGAAAGCAGCTGAGTCGGTACGGTTCAGAGCGTTATTAAATAATTTTTAGAAGACGAATTTTAACCTAAGGAAAATCACATCGGCATTAAAGCGAACCGGTTTTTTTTATCAATTCTTCCGTGGAAAACACTTCAACCCTGCGCTGGTTCCGAAAGCCCTTATCATTGCTCCAAATCACGGTGTTTTTGCACAGGGCACATGCAACGTAAAGCCAGTCTTTTTCATCGTTGGTTAAAGAACTGGCCGCAGGCAAAAAAGGGACCAACTCTTCGTCTGCCACAAACCTGGCTTGGACAATAAGCTTCCCCAGCAACTCTTCAAATTCCTCGCCTGAACCTGAAAACTTTTTGGTTAAGTAGCTTTTATACTTGTAAAATTCAGACAGCAGGAATGCCGGCGCAAACAATTCCAGGCCGGGGTTGAACCAGACTCGCCTGGTTGCGCCATCTTTCAAAAGAGCCGAAAAAAGGATGTTGGCGTCAACCGTGACTTTCATTCAGAAGCTTCCTTGCGTGCTTTCCCAACGCCCTGTTCACCTTGAATGAAAGAAAAGCAACATCTTTTTCTGACAGGGCACTTTTTCCTGCGAGGCGCTCGGCTTGCTCGAAGTCATCAAGCTTCCTCTCTATGACGGATCGCACTACGCTGGACCACTTAATCTCCGGGTGCCTGCGCATCCTCTTTTTGGTTTCATCGGAAAAGGACAAAGTTACGTTAGGCATAAAATAACACATAAAACTTATGTGCACACACATATTTAAAACTTGCCAAAAAACATGAAAAAATGCGGGAGGCAGGATTTGAACCTGCGAAGGCACTAAGCCACAAGCCCCTCAAGCTTGCCCAATTGACCGGACTATGGGACTCCCGCACTAAACTAGGAATAGAAGGAATTTGGGCTCAATAACCCTTTTAAAATCTCTCTTCTTTGAGCCAAAGTTGTGTGAGGAGGGCAACTTTGGAAGCCCCACATTGCCGGTGCGGCGGCACTAATTAAGCCTTTTAACAGTTTCACAGGAATCTTATTTTATGGGCGAGGAAAAGAAAGAGCACAATGAAGAGCCGAAACCCAAAAACACGGGCGAGACAAAACTTTTACTCCTAATAGCAATAGCCGTGCTCGGCCGCATATTGATGGAACCTTTTCCATCTGTCGAACCAATAATCCCGATTGCTGTCTACGCTGGCTTGGTTTACGGTGCCGACGCCGGAATATTGGTGGGTTTGTTTTCCTATCCAATCTCGAATTTTTTTATGTTGGGCGGCCCATTCGGTTGGTGGACCATACTCCAGGCCGCGGGCGGCGCGATTTCAGGCGGCCTCGCGGGAAACGCGAAAGAAGTGAACACGGGCGCGCTTGTAACCTACAGCGTGATCGGCACAATCATTTTCGAGCTCCTCCTCAATTTCGGGGACAGGACACTTCTCGTTTGGCCGTTCTCCGTAACCCACATAGTGACCAACATCCTATTCGCGCTCCTCATAGGCACTTCCCTCAAAGAAAAGTAATTTATTGTCCGGAATTATTGAGTTTACTATGGATGCCAAAACCCAGAATAATGCCACACACATAATCATACTTCTTGTGCTCGCGCTCGCGCTTCTCGGGGTGCTCATTTACACCGGCCTGGTGGGCTGCAACGCGATTCCAAGCGGATGCGACATTTACTATTCCCTATTAAAAGGCGGAAAGCCCCAGGTGCTCATAGCTTACGGTGATTCGGGGCTGGGGGATTACGCAAAGCTAGAGTCAGCGCTGAATGACAGGAGCGCGCTCAACATCAACGTGAGGAGCATGGAAGTTTCGAGGCTCTCGTACGGGAACATCAGGGGCTACGACATGATTATTGTGGAGCGGGCAAAAAAAATCTGCTCGAAACAGCTGCGCATATTGGAGTACTACGTGAACAACGGCGGAAAACTTGTCTGGACCGGGGATGCGGGAACGGAGTTATGCTACGACAAGGGCGATGAAATGCTCAAAGGCAGCGAGCGTGAGGAAGGCGGCTCCGATTCATACATCGGCCCGTGGGCGAGAAGAGACGGCGACAGGCAATTATCATTTGACGAGCTCCTTGGCCTTGACTACAAGGGAAATTTGTGCGAACTCACGAGCTGCAGCGAGGGCGAAGAAAAAGGAAGGATAGAGGTCATTGAGACCTCGCAGAAACTCGTCAAGGGCCTGAGCCCAAGCATCCCATTCAAGTCGGAGTTTGCGGTAACGCAATTGAAGAACGCGGTTGACGTTCGGCTGATTGCCGTGCTGGATTATGGGACGAATCTCTTGGGGCAGTCAAGCGCACCATGGATGCCCGCATCAAAACAGGATTTCGGCAAAAAATTGCCATTCATAGTGAGTTCAGGCGCCGGAGAAAGGGTTGCTTACTACGCGGCACCGATTGAATCATTCATTGATGATTCGGAGCACCCGTACAAGGCACTGATAGAGCAGATGTATTACGGAATGCTTTACAGCTGAAAAACACCAGCGAATAAAAAAAAGTCACTTTTTATTTTTCACTTTTATCAGGGTATCAACGTTCTTTACCAGGTCAAGCAATTCCACGGGAACCGCGAGTATAACTGTATTGCTCGCTGTCGGCCCCAAACCGTCAATGGTTTGCAAAGTACGGAGCTGCATCGCGCCCGGGCTCTTGAGCATGACTGCCGCAGCCTTGGATAGGTTATCCGCGGCCATCCTGTCACCCTCGGCCTTGATTATGGTTGCGCGCTTCTCCCTTTCCGAACTGGCTTGCCTGCTCATGAGCCTCTTCAAATCCTCGGGCATGTCAATGTCCTGCAATTTGATGTCGGTAACTTCAATGCCCCAATTCTTGGAGGCGTTCTCCACTATTTTCTCGATATCCTTTCCAATCTGCTCCCTCTCCCCGAGAACCTGGTCGAGGCTCATTCCGCCCACTACATCCCTCAAAGCGGTCTGCGCGTACTGCGAAACAGCATACACATAATCCTGCACGGAAATAATTGCCTTTGAAGGATCAACAACCTTGAAGTAAACAACTCCGTTGATTGTGACAGGCACATTATCCTTTGTAATGACCTGCTGCCTCGGAATGTCTATCGTGAGAATCCTGATGTCAATAACGCGCAGATCATCAACAAACGGGGTTATGAAAGTCCATCCTGAACCCTTGGGGCCGGAAAATTTTCCCAAAGTAAAAACTATGCCGCGCTGGTACTCATACAGGAACCTGAATGACAGTATGAAAACAAAAAACAGGTAAATCAGGAGAATCGGGACCAGGAAAGGCATGAGAATGGATGCAACGACAAGCACAAACGCGGCAATGAGGATTATGCCCCAAACAAGTATCTTTACCCCCGCAGACATGAAGAATACTATGCTGTTAATTGTTTAAAAAAGTATTTTTTGCGTGGAAACAGGAAAACCCCAAAAGACCGGAAAAGAAGCACTTTTTAATAATTAATAATGGCAATCTTTAAGCTAATCGGCAAGGCAAAGTGAACGGGCCCGTAGCTCAGCTTGGATAGAGCACCTGCCTTCTAACCCTTTTCTTTTTCCCAATGGAAAAAGGAAAGCGTTAACGGAAAAGAAATTTTAGGTTAACGGGAAGGGAAGCGAGCAGGTGGTCGAGGGTTCAAATCCCTCCGGGTCCGCTACAACAGTTTCCCCCATTCGGGGACAAGCGGCTGTTGGGTGCGACAGCATACCCTTTTGGTACACTTGGCATGCGAAGCATGCAACAGTTAATCCATTAAAAAATGAACGAGGAAAAGGTTATTGCATGGACCTAAAATCGGAACTCGCAAGAGCGCTCGAAAAGGCGGGCGTGAAAAATGCCTCCGGGTTACTCGAGGTTCCGCCGCAGAAAAGCATGGGCGACTTCGCGCTTCCTTGTTTCAGCCTCGCAAAGGAATTCAAAAAGAACCCGGTTGAAATCGCCGCTGAACTGAACAAAAAAATTGTTCTCCCAAAGGGTTTCAGCAGAAGCGAACTGAAAGGCCCTTACATAAATTTTTTTGTCGAAGAAAGCGCGCTGGCCGAAACCGCACTCAATGAATCACGCGCACAAAAAAAACCCGCGCGGAAGGGCAAAAAAATAATCGTTGAATATTGCCAGGCAAATCCTTTGAAGGATTTCCACATCGGGCACGTGAGGAACATTTGCCTCGGCGAATCCATTGCAAGGCTCCTTGAGGCGCAGGGCAAAAAAGTCCTGAGGGTTGATTATGGCGGAGACGTCGGGCCGCACGTGAGCAAATCGCTTTACGCTTACCGGAACCTGTGGAAAGGGGCCGTTCCGAAAGGCATTGCTGAACAGGGAAAATGGCTCGGAAAATTATATGCAATGGGGGAAAAGGAAGTCAGGGACAAGGAGGCGCTCGAGGACAGGATGCGCGAAATGGTTGTGCAGCTCGAAAAGGGAGACAAGAAACTCGTTTCGGACTGGAAAAAGCTGCGCAAAATGAGCCTCGCGTATTTCGATTACATTTACAAAGAGCTTGGAATAAAGTTCGATCGCATAATCCTGGAAAGCGAAGTTGAAAAAGAAGGAATAAAAATCGCGAACCAGCTTTACAGGGAAGGCATCGCAGCCAAGGATGACGGGGCGCTGCTCGTTGACCTGACAAAATACAATCTCGACAAATTCCTTGTGCTGAAAAGCGACGGCGCAGCCCTTTACTCGAGCAAGGACCTGGCGCTCGCGAAAATGAAGAAGCAGAAGCTCAAGGCGGAACTCTCATACAATGTGGTCGGCTCTGAACAGAAATTCTATTTCCAGCAGCTGATAAAAACACTCGAGCTGCTGAACCAAAGGAAGAATGAGTACTGCGAAACAATCCATGTCCCTTATGAGCTCGTTATGCTCGAGGAAAAGGATAACAAGTCAGAAAAAGGAAAGGCAATTAAAATGAAGTCACGCGAAGGCAATGTAATCACATACATTGAGCTCTTCGAAAAAGTGTTCCAAAAAACACTTGCCGAAACAAGGCAAAGGCATGAAGACTGGAGCCAAAAAAAGGTTGCGGAAACCGCAAAGGCAATTGCATTGGCGGCAATAAAGTTTGGCATGCTGGCACAGGACAGGAACAAGACCATTGTGTTCAACTGGGACAGGGCAACGAGCATAGAAGGCGAAACAGGCCCGTTCGTGATGTACAGCTATGCAAGGGCGCAAAGCATACTCAAAAAAGCAGGAAAATTCGCTGCGCCGAAAAAGCCGGAGTTCAAGGCCGAAAAGGAAAAGGGACTGCTTTCGGTTATTTCAAAGTACTCCGAAAAGGCCGCAGAGGCCGAAGCGCAGATGAGCCCGCACAAAATAGCGCACTATCTCCTTGAGCTTGCGTCAACATTCAACTCCTTTTACCATGAGGTTCCGGTGCTTAAAGCGGGAAAAGGCGGGCGTGAATCAAGGCTGCTGCTGGTGAAGGCCGCCTCGGAAACCATAAGGAAGGGCATGGAACTGCTCAACATAACTGTTGTGCAGGAAATGTAGAGCAGATTATATCGAAAGACATTAATTTTGAAACTTTTTTAACGTCTTTCGATAGCTATAGCAAACCACGTTAAAATGCCGAAAAACTTTCGTGGTCTGCTATATCAAAGGACAAATTTTGCATCCATATTTTTGTCCTTTGATATTAAATTAGTTTCCAAACACACTATTCTAATGCATTCAGAAGACTTCACGCGAAACCTCGCTGAAATAAGGCGCCTCGCGAGAAAATACAACCCAAATGCAAACCTCGACATGATTGAAGAGGCATTCCGCTTCTCCGAGAAGTGCCACGAAAACCAGTTCAGGAAATCCGGCGACCCCTACTTCTCGCACCCGGTTGCAGTCGCAAAAAGCCTCGCGGAAAAAGGAATGGATGAAGTCGTCATTTCAGCCGCGCTTCTGCACGACGTGCTTGAGGACAGCAAGGTAACCGAAGCAAGAATGCAAAAAATCTTCGGGAAGCAGGTTACAGGGCTCGTCAGGGGGGTCACGAAGCTGGACATGATGAGGTTCAGGTCAAGGCAGGAACAATCCACGGCAAACGCGCTCAAAACTATTATTGCCGCCTCCAAGGACATCAGGGTTCTGCTCATAAAGCTCTATGACAAGCTCCACAACATGCGCACATTAAGGTTTTTGCCGAAGGAAAAGCAGAAGCGCATAGCAATCGACGCGCTGAGCGTTTACGTGCCGCTTGCGCACAAGCTCGGCATACATGGACTCAAGTACGAAATGGAGGACCTCTGCTTTGAAACTCTCGAGCCAAAAAAGTACAGGGAACTCTGCAGAAAAATAGGCAGGAAAGTCAAAGCGAAAAGCCGCGACATCAAAAAAACCGTGGCGCTCCTCAAAAAGTCTTTCCCGAGGGAAAAATGGAGGTTCGAAACAAAGGCAAAATCAGCATACCTGATTTACAGCAAAATCAAGGTTGAAAACAGGTCTCTTGAAGAAATCAACGACGAGCTCATACTCAAAATAATCGTGGAAAAAAAGGATGAATGCTACTCCGCAATGGGGAAGATGCATTCGCTCTTCAAGCCGATTCCCGGAAAAGTGAAGGACTACATCGCGATTCCGGAGCACGGGATTTACGAGTCACTGCACACACAGGTGCTTGGGCCGTCAAAAAAACCACTCAAAATCTATTTCTTCTCGGCAGAAATGGATGAAGTCGCCGATGACGGGGTAATGGCATTGATGAGGAACGGGAAGCCGGAGAAAAAAGAGCTCCTGGACAAATACTCGAAAATGTTCTCGAGCCTCAAGGAACCGGAAATCAGGAACCCGAAGCAGTTGAGCGACTCCCTTAACCTGGGGCTTCACCACCGCGCCATCCTGGCATTTACCCCCGAAGGGGGCATAGTTGACCTGCCGCATGACTCTACAGTGCTTGACTTCGCATTCTTTTACGACGAAAAAAACGCGAAACGCGCCTCAAAGGCAAAAGTCAACGAAAAAATCGTTCCGCTGTGGAAAAAAATCAATTCGGGGGACCGCGTAAAAATATTTTACAGCAACTCGACACAGCTGGATTCTGACTGGCTTTTCTTTGCGAACGCAGGCAAAACCAAGGGGCTAGTTGAAAAGGAACTCAGGAAACACAAGCCCGTCAAAAAATCAGCAAAAGCAGGAATAAGGCTAAGGGTGGATTCCGTTGACAGGCCCGGAATCCTGTCCAGGCAGCTCGCCATAATCGCGAAAAACGGCCTCGACCTGGAATCAATGAACGCGAGAATGTACGGCGACAGAACCACCTGCACCAACGAAATAGTTTTGAGGAACCGGAACGGCCAGAATTTCCAGAAAGCTGTAAAGGAACTCAGGGAACTTCGCGACACGCTGAACGTCACGGTAGACTACTGAGCACTGCGGGCTAAAGCAACGGTTTGAACAAATGAACATGAACCGCAAGTTCACTCAACAAGAATAGCCGGCTTCAAAGGAAAGGCCTTCTTTGCCTTCTCTTCCGCCGATTTTTCTGCATCAATTACAGAAACCTCGGCCCCTATAATGCCCGAAATATAATTTTTCGAATCCGAGAGCAAAGCAAACTCATCAATCTCCTTCACTTCCTTCAACTCGTGGAACTTCTGCACAACAGCCTTCACAAACCCCGGAAGCTCCTTGGAAAACGGCTTTGCCTCAGGAAGAGAAGAAGCAATTTTCATTGCGGCGCCGAAATCAGGCTTGTCCATTGAAGAAACTATTTTGGAAAGCACTTTCCACTTCCACTTCGGCGCAACAAAAACAGAAACCTTTTTAGGCGCAGAAATGTTAGCGAGCTTCTGGATGTTCAAAACATCCCCGCGGATGGAGTCAGCCATACGCGAAGCCGCAATCGCCTTTTCATCAATCAATTTCTTGTCCGCAACAGGCCACTCTTCAAGAGCAACAAGTTTCTTGTTGCCGAGCATGCTCCACAATTCTTCCGCAAGGTGAGGCGCGAACGGAGCAAGCAGCCTCGCAATAACCGAAAAGGAAAACCCGAGAACTTCGGGATTGGGAGACCCGTACTTCTGGACCGCGCTAACCAAATCCATTATTTCCGAAATCGCATAATTGAACCTGTAATTCTCTATGTGCTCCGTGACACTCGCAATTGTTTTGTTCGCAAGGCTCAGAACCAAGCGGCCGGAAAAATTGAGCCTTGAAGGAATTTTTTTGAAGGAAACTTTTTTCGCATTTTCGGAAAAAAGCATGTGCACTTTCTGCAGAAACCTGTGCGAAGCCTCTACACCGCGGTCGTTCCAGTCAATCTCCTTTTCAGGGTGCGAAGTGAAAAGCATGAAAATCCTTATAGTGTCCGGGCCAAATTCTTTCACTATTCCCGAGGGCTCGACCACGTTTCCCAAAGACTTTGACATTTTCGCGCCGTCCTTGATAACCATGCCCTGGCTCAAGAGCTTCCTGAATGGCTCCTTGAACTTAACCAATCCCAAATCACTGAGCACGCGCGTGAAAAAGCGTGCATACATCAAATGCAGAATCGCGTGCTCGATCCCCCCGATGTACTGGTCAACCGTCATCCAGTAAGAAACGCTCTCCTTGTCGAAGGGCGCCTTTGTGCTTTTCGGGGAAGTGTATCGCATGAAGTACCACGAGGAATCAACAAAAGTGTCCATTGTGTCCGTTTCTCGCTTGGCTTTTGCGCCGCACCTGGGGCACTTGACCTCGACAAATTTCTTTACGGTCTGCAAAGGATTTCCGCCAAAAGCGAAATCCGCCTCCTTAGGATTTGGAAGCTCGACAGGCAAATCCTTTTCAGGAACAGGAACCAAGCCGCAATCTGCACAATAAATTATCGGTATCGGGGTTCCCCAGAACCTTTGCCTGGAAATCAGCCAGTCACGCAGCTTGTAATTGGTTGTTTTTTTGCCGAAGCCCTTCTTCTCAAGCCAATCAGCCATTTTCGGGAGCGCGTCGCGGTTCTTCATTCCGCTGAATTCCCCGGAATCAAACAGAACCCCGTCATCCGTGAACGCATCACTGCAATCATCCGGGCTTATTGGCCTGCCGTCTTCGCTTATTACAAACTTCAATGGGATGCCATACTTGTGCGCAAACCTGAAATCGCGCTTGTCATGCGCATCGCACATCACTATGCCGGAACCGTACATTAGCGCAAAATTTGCGGCAAAAATCGGCACTTTTTCATTGTTCACCGGATTGATTGCGTACCTGCCCGTAAAAACCCCTGATTTTTCCTTCTCCTCATTCTCGCGGTCGATTATGCTCTGTTTCTTGGTTTCCTCAATGAATTCCTGAACCTGTTCCTCCATGCCCGTTCCCTTCACCAATTCGGAAAGCATTGGATGCTCCGGCGCAATCGCGAGGAAAGTCACGCTGTAAATCGTGTCACAGCGCGTAGTGTAAGTCCCAATGGCTTTGTTCGAGCCCTCGAGCCTGAAAAAAATGTCGGCACCATGGCTCTTGCCAATCCAGTTGCGCTGCATTGTCCTCACGCGCTCAGGCCAGCCCTCGAGCTCTTCAAGGCCTTCAAGGAGTTCATCCGCATAATCAGTGATTTTGAAGAACCACTGCTCCAAATCCTTCTCCGTTACTTCCTCGTCCTTGTGGCGCCAGCACTTTCCATTGATTACCTGCTCGTTCGCGAGAACCGTGTTGCACTTGCCGCACCAATTTACCTTCGCCGCTTTTTTGTAAGCCAATCCTTTTTCAAATAGTTTGAGGAAAAACCACTGGTTCCACTTGTAATACTCCGGATAGCACGTCGCAATTGTGCGTTCCCAGTCATAACTGAAGCCAAGCTCCTTCAATTGCAGTGTCATGTCTTTTATGCGCTGCAAAGTCCATTCACGCGGATCCGCCTTGTTTTCTATTGCGGCGTTTTCCGCGGGCAGGCCGAACGCGTCAAAGCCTATTGGGTAAAGGACATTAAAGCCGCGCATCCTCATGAAGCGCGCAAGGGTGTCACCGATGGAGTAATTTCTCACGTGGCCCATGTGCAGCCTTCCGGATGGATAGGGAAACATTTCGAGGACGTAGTACTTCTTTTCCCCCTTGGTTTCCTTTGCGCGGAAAGCCCTGGTTAAATCCCACTTCTTCTGCCACTTCTTGGCAATCTGGTTCAAATTCGTAGGCATGACAAATAACACCCTATAAAACAATTTTATATCAAAAGACATTAATATTGAAACTTTTTATAATGTCTTTTGATAGCTATCAAAGGACAAAAATTGTTTAATTATTTATGTCCTTTGATATTAAATGGTTTTTTGGCCTTGGTTCAAAGCTTTTTCTTCAGTTCTTCAAGCTCCTTCAAAAACCTTTGAAGCGTGCGCGGCAGGTGCTCGGACTGCGTGGAGAAAGTCTGGCCGGCCATTTTCAATAATTCCTCGTTCGAGCCGCTCGCAGTTTCCTTTGAAACAAGCTCAAGGCTTTCGTCCCTCTTTCCCCTGGCAATCATTTTGCGCGCCATTTTCCACTTCGAGAACAATTCCTCGGCACGGTCGGGCACTTGATTAGGCTTCACGCCGAGAATTTCAGAAACCTCTTTCATCAGCCCGTCAACATTCCCCTTCTCATGCTTCGCAGCCTTTCCCGCGGTATAATTAATCCTCACAACCCCATCCTGAACCTTCGTGGAACCTATAATTTTCAATTCCGCGAGCTCGCCCAAAAAATTTGCGTGGGTTCCTCCGCAGGCCTCGACATCAGCGCCGATTTTCACGATACGCAGGTTTTTTCCCGGAACAAAACCGCCCTGATAGATATGCATTCCGTACTTGTCCTCAGCCTGCTCGCGCGGAAGGATTTCCTTCTCCACTTTGAGATTCTTTTTTATTTTCTCGTTGCAGCAATCCTCAATCTGCTTCAATTCCTTTTCCGTGAGAGAATCAAAGTGAGTGATGTCCAGCCTTCCTTTTTCAAGCGTTTTCGCTGCGCCCGCCTGCCAGACATGCGGGCCGAGAACCTCGGCAGCGCATAAATTCACCAAATGAGCGGAACTGTGGTGCTGCATCAGTTGCTTCCTCCTTTCCAAATCTATTTTGCCCTTCACTTTGTCACCAGCCTTGAAGGGATTTTTTTCGAGCTTGTGCAGAATCACATAATCCTGCTTAAACACATCAACAACTTTTTCATTGTTCATTGCCCCAATATCATGCAATTGCCCTCCAGAGGTAGGATAGAATGCGGTTTGCTCGAGCGCGACGAAGTTATCTTTGCTCCAAACCACTTTCGCCTCGAACTCAAGCAGCTTCCAGTCGAAATAATACATTATTTTTGTTTCAGGAACGCCCTTCAAATCGAATTTCATTTCCTTCTTTGTGGCAACCGCATGCTCTGATTTCTCATGCCTTTCCGCAACACGCGCATAAAAATCATCAGGAACCTCGACCTTAATCCCTTTTTCCTTTGCCTCACTCCTGAACTGCTCCGGCCTTATCCCATGCGAATCATACATCTCAACCAAGTCATCAACCGAAACAGTACTTTTCTTGGCGAGCGCGGTTGAAATAATCTGCCTCGAGCGCGCCTTATTCTCAAAGAACTTTTTCTTCTCATTTTCCAAAATCACGGCAACATTATCAAGCTTCTCGGAAAGCTCAGGATACATCGGCTTCAAAAACTTGGCATGCTCCTCAGCCAAATCACTCAAATCAATGTTCCAGCCATAATCATCAATGAAACCCAAAGCGCGCCTCAGTATAATTCGCAAATTGTACCCGCCACCCACATTCGAAGGCAAAGCATTGTCATTCAGCGCAACCAAAACAGCCCTTGAATGCTCGCCGATGCTGTAAATCGCCGCGAGAGGAAGAATTTTTTCCTTGAGTTCCTTGACATCAAGGGATAGTTTCTTTGCGATTTGCTGCCAAACCTTTTCAATATCCTCAACCTCGTCCACATTCAACAAAGCAGAGTAAGGTAAAAACTTCTGCATCAGTTCCTCATCAGGCTTGAAACCAGTGATTGAATAAAGCTTTTTCGCGACGCTGGGGAAAGTTGTTTCGTATGAATTGCTTTTTCCGGTGGTTAACCACGGAACCCTTTCATGCCCTTGCCCCATATCCAGAACTTTTATGTCCAATTCCTTGTAGCCGGAATCAGTCTGTTCGTACTGCATGTACACCTGGTTCCCTATTTCCATTCCGCGCGCAAAAAACTCCATACAAGGGCCAAAGGTTCCGCCGCCGGCCCAAGCATCCTCATGCACAACGATTTCCTTTTCAGGAATCCCCATTCCCTTCACAATCCAGTTGAAGTATTCATCCCAGTAAAGGTTCTGGTTGTAATCCTTTGCCTGCTCGAAATGAAGCTGACCCAGCATGTCGAAGCAAACGTAATGCGAGCCGGTAATGCCGACATTGTCAATGTCATTGAAGCGCAACGAGAGCTGCGGAATTATGACTGCGTTGCTCTTCGGCTTTATTTCTCCTTTCACGACATAAGGCTGGAAAGGATACACAGAAGCGCCGACCCAGTAAACATCAGGGCGCCAGCGCGCGACAACAGGATAGCGCTTGTACTCGAAATAACCTTTTTTCTTGAAGTAATCCCTGAACGCTTCCCAGGTTCCCAAATAATCAAAGCCTTTTTTTGAAGGAGGATTGCCAATGAAAGAGTAGCCGCCGGAACATGATGAATCACCGCAGGCTTTCCGCGAAGAATCCTGTGACCAGAAAAACTTCGGGCATTTTTGGCATTGGCGGCGCGAAAAACCGTACTTCTTCAAAGTCGCTACAGGATAGTTCTTCTCAGGTTCTTTCGAGGCCTTGAGCTTGAACTCCTTCTTGACTTCCTTGTCGGTCTTCATGTAAATAAAAAAATAGACAAGAGTTTAAAAACATGGTTTGTCCCGCAGTAAAGGAGCAATAGAATAACGTTATATATTCCCCATCTATAATTTAAGCAAATCAGCGAGCACGAGAGGGGATTCCATCGCACAAAATAGTCGGACCAAGATCTTTCATCGGACTGCAATCAGATAACCTAATTTCTTTTGGATCTGGAGAGCCAGATTTATTGCCCCCAAAAAAAGTTTACGAAGCAATGAAACATTTCACTACAATTAAGTATGGCTTAGTGCAGGGGCAATTTGAGTTGAGGGAAAAGCTCTGCAACAAAGTACTTTCAAGCCACTTCACTCCAGAAAATGTCGTAATAACAAATGGGGGCAGTGAAGCACTGAACCTGATACTAGCCTCATTTCCGGAAAAATCCAAAATACTCATGCCAAAGCCATATTACTACTCATACCCCTATCTTGCCTCATACAACAGGCTTGAACCAGTGTATTCACCCATGAAAGATGATCACATTGATATGCAGGACATTGAAAACAAAATATCTGAAGTCAACGCAATAATGGTGAACAGTCCCACCAACCCTACAGGAATGGTTGAAAAGCCCGACACAATAAAAAAGCTCGAAAGGCTCGCCAATGAAACTGGCAGGCTCCTGATTTTTGACGAAGTTTACCGCGAACTGATTTACGAAGGCACGCACTACTCGCCAAAAGGCGATAATGTCATCAACGTGGACTCATTTTCAAAAACATTCAACCTCTGCGGGGCAAGGATAGGGTATTGCTACAGCAAAAACGAGGAACTCATAGAAAAAATCATCCAGAAAAAAACACATACCTCAATGAACACTTCAACCACAGGGCAAAGCATGGCGATAGCAGCCCTTGACGCGCCGAACTCGTTTAAGGAAAAAAACAGAAAAATTTTCAAGGAAAGAAGGGAAATTATTTACAAAGGCTTGAAAGAAATCGGCTTTGAACTGCACAAGCCCGAGGGCGCATTTTATGCCCTTCCCAGAGCAACAAACCCACAAAAGGTGGTCGAAGACCTTTTCGACAGGTACAAAGTAATCGCCTATAACGGCGAGTGGTTCGGTGCAGGCAATAGAATAAGGCTGAGTTATGCGCTGAAAAAAGAAAAGATAGAGGAAGGCCTCGGCAGAATAGAAAAATATATTAAACAGGAAAACCCAAGTACAATAGGAGAATTTAACTATGCCTAGGCCGGCTGAAAAAAATCAGCAAGAATCATTGATATGAGGAGGAACAGCATCCCGCCCGAACATAGGCCATTCTATGACCAATTAAGGTCAACCGGAAAAAGCCATGAAGATGCGACTAGACTTGCCCAAGAAAGATACAGGGACTTCGTCAAAAACAGACTGCCGATAAGCTGAGTGCCGCAAACAAATTTTTTCTTTTTCACCCAAATTTTTGTTTTCTTTTTGGCACAACTTTATTTTCTTTCTTTTTCGCCAACGTTTTTGCTCTTTTCTTTTGGTTCAACTTTTGCCCTTTTCTTTTTTGGTTCAGCATTCTAAGAAATAGAACTTCTCTTTCTTTTTGAGGACTTCTCTTTCTTTTTGGTTCAGCTTTTTCTTTCTCTGTCAAAGAGAAAGAAAAAGGTGAGCAGCAGGGTGTAAGCCGCCTTCTGTTCCGCGCCGCAAGCCCGCGGCGGAAGGGCGCCCTATCTTCGGCTTGTGCCTCGATAGGCCTTCCATGCGCGAGCTTTGAAACCCATTAAAGCAAGGGGTTTTGTTCCTTTGAAGGAACGGCACTCACCGGCATTCGACTTAGCCCCTCAGAGAGGGTTGCACCCAACTGGAACCGCGTTTCATCCCCGCGCCGGAGCGCCGGCGATACGCCAGCTGGCGCAAGGTATCGTTTCTGTTGTCCCAGACCGCGTCTCCGCGTGTGTGTTATAACGGGTGGGCGGACTTTCCTCAGTTCACGAAGAACCGATGGCCGATCACCTGCTACTCGTATATATTGCGGAAAATTAGGTTAAAAAGTTAACTATTGGCCTTTTTGGGCTCTTCTAGCCCTTGCCCTAGCCTGTGCTCTTGCAAGCCCGGGAGTTGTGCGTGTAAGCCTGGCGGCCACTTTAAAGCCGGTTGATGATGTTCCCTTTCTCCATCCTGGAATCGATCCGGGAGGGGCTCTTCCTCTGTTTATTCGTCTTAGTGCTTGTGGTTTCAACTTATCACCAAAAATATAATAACTCCATGCAATATAAATGTTTTGAAGAGTTAAGAAGTGAGTTTATGCCAAGATACAGCAAGCACGTGCAGAATAGAAGAACTAATAGTAAAACGCCGCCAAAGGGAAAGCCACGAAGCCCGTTTACACAGCTCAGGCAGGAGAACCAATTAACCCGCCTTCAAAAAATGGAGGAGCTCGTGACAAAAAGGATTGTGCATGGAAAATTCCTCGGCGGCACCTCCAAGAAACATTTCGATGCAAGGCTGGTAAAGAGACAGGTTCAAATGGCTGAAATAACCGAGTTGGCAAGGCGCGGCACAGAATTCAATAATTATGAACTGAGAGTGATGAAAAACAGCAATAACCCGGATATTCAAAGGTTCGCAACAGAAAGGGTGAGGCAGGCACACGACAGGATATTCAATCTTTCACAAATAGTAGCTAGGGAGGTTGATGCAGCCAGGCTTGAAGCCGCAAGAGATTTTGACAAGCGCAAAAGAAGAGAAATAGATGCACTGGAAACAATACTCGGCAGAATCAAGAGCGAAGTAGCGGAACTTGAACAAATAATGAACGGCTGAAATTTCTAAAAAGCCGAAAATTTTCATCAGCCTGACGCCAAGGAAAAAATAATTTCTTCTTTCTGTAGTTTACTTAAGAAAAAAAGAAACAATAATTTTCGTCAACGTTTTTTCTCGAAGAGAAAAAAGGTTGTTGTCGTGCATTGGACCGAAAGGTAGGCTTTCGCTTTTTTTCGGTGCACATGTCAGCACCAAATTTTTAAGCGCAAATTTTTCCGCGCTCTTTCTTTTTGCGCGGCTTTTTTGCGCTTTTCTTTTTTGGTGCAGCTTTTTTCTTTTCTGCAAGAAAAGAAAAAAGGTGCTATGAAACCCGGTTTATGAGCCCTCTCGGGCTTTTAGTATTGGTGAACTTAATTTCTCGCCGAAGCTTGAAACTTACATCCCCAACCTATCAATCCGGTCTTTTGCCGGAGCCCTCGTCCATAGCCTCCGCACTTTTACATGCGGAGTTTTCGGAGTGAGTGTCTATTTTTAGGGGCTCCTTCGAGCTTAGATGCTTTCAGCTCTTATGAGCCATGGCGTAGCTACCCAGCGTTTGCCCTGTCGGACAACTGGTTAACCAGTGGCCACGAAGCACCGTTCCTCTCGTACTCAGTGCTCCTTCCCCTCAGACACTCGGCAACTCCAATAGATAGTAACCAAACTGGCTCGCACCGTTCTTAACCCAACTAACGTTCGGTTTTAATCAGTTAACACCTGCACCCTTGGCAGCTTATGCACTGCCAGGATACCAAGAGCCGACGGCGAGGTCGCAAACCGCGGGGTCGATGTGAACTCTCACCCGCGACCACTCAGTTACCCCCAGGGTAAGTTCACTGTTAGACCAGAGAGCCACTAAAGCTCTTCTGACGTTCGCTAAGCCCTGCTTTCGCATCCACGATCCTTGCTGTGTAAATCATGGTCAAGCGTGCTTTTACCTTTGCATTCTACGGAGAATTTCTGACTCTCCTGAGCACACCTTTGGGCGCCCCTGATACATTTTCAGGGGCGTGCCACCCCAGCCTAACCACCAAGTCTAATGGTGTTCCCTTCCGGGTTAGCGGCACGATTTTCAAAGGATGGTGTTCCATTGTCGCTCCACAATTCCTAGCGAAATTGCATCTGCGCTCCCATCTACACTGCACATCGAAAATCATGCCACAACATCAGATTGTGGTAAACCTCCGTGGGGTCTTCTCTTCCCATTGGAATTCCGCGGCGTGTTCACCGCGAGACGAGTTCATCAGGCCTCAATCCGGGACAGTGGGAATCTCGTTGCTCCGTTGGTGCAAGACGGCAATCAACCGCCAAGGTATTACGCTACCATGAGAGCCTCAGAGTTAGGCCCGCTCTTTACCAGCGCTTAGTTCCCTTGAACGGGAGTTTCACGTACTGGCAGTGAGCAGGAGTCAGCGACTATACTCACCATTGCTGGCTAGCAGTCACCTGTGTTTTTGATAAACAGTCGGACTCCCTTTGTCATTGAAACCTACAGTCTACACTGCAGGCACCCCTTATACCGAAGGTACGGGGCTATCGTTGCCGAATTCCCTAGATTGAGTTATTCCCTGTGACGTCTTGGCCTTTTAAGCCAGGGGCACCTTTCTCGGTTCTTGGTACGGTCATGCAGAATCCTTGCACACTCCATTTTCACGGGCTCTAGGCCTCGAGTTAAGCTTTCGCCTGTTCCAAGCTTTACTCCCCTTCTCGCCGTTAAGGCTCTCCGGGGACTTATGCTTGTTAAATACCCTGACGGGGGTACTAACCCTAGCCCTAAGCGTCTGGAGCATGCCTATCGTTGCCGAGAAATGTATCTGCAAGGTACGCGAATATGAACGCGTTTCCCTTTCGGCTGCGCCGTGTTACGGACAGCCTTAGGACCGACTAACCCTTAGCTCATGATGAGCGCTAAGGAACCCTTGCCCTTTCGACGGAGAGGATTCTCACCTCTCTTTATTATTACTAGCACGAGGATCCATATCTCTAACAGATCCACAAGACATTACTGCCTTGCTTCTACTCTATCAGAGCACCTTCCTAACAAATATCCCTCTCAGAGGGATTTCCCGGGTATCGGCGGCGGATTTTAGCCCAGATAATTTTCAAGGCCCTTCACCTAGATGTGTGAGCTGTTACGCTTTCTTTAAAGGATGGCTGCTTCTAAGCCGACCTCCACATTGTTTTAGGAAAAGGACGCTTTTTCATCAACACTTAATCCGCACTTTTGGGCCTTAACCTAGGTCTGGGTTGTTCCCCTTCAGGACACGAGGTTTACCCCACGTGCCCCTACTCCCCGCATCTAAGGCGATTGCAGATTTGGAGTTTGACAAGAAAGCCGAAAGTTTCCAATCGGTACTTCCTAATCAGTATCTCTACCCCACAATCCAAACCTCCGCGGGGGCAAGCCTAAGAGCTTCTTCGGAAGGAGCCTGCTATCACCAGGTTCGAATGGCATTTTACTCCTATTCCCATGTCACCCAAGCAGTTGGACTAACACTGGTTGCGGTCCTCCACCCCCCGGAAGGGGGGCTTCAACCTGCAAAGGAATAGATCACCTGGTTTCAGGTCTGACGTATGTGACTTGAGCGCTATTCACACTCCGCCCCTCATTCATTGCTGAACTGTGGGCTAATCGCTTTCGCTGCGGCTTCTCCCCGTCGGGGATTAACCTCGCCACAACCGTCAACTCCCTCGCTCGTGTTTCAGGACGAACGACACAACACCGAATCATTCCGCTCGCTTGACCGTTTCCGGTTTTCGCTTCGCGGAAGTTTAACTCTTCCGTGCCAATGTCCGCCTGTGGCCACCTAGTTTCAGGCGCTTTTCACCCCCTGTTAAGGGTACTTTTCAACTTTCCCTCACGGTACTAGTGAGCTATCGGACTTGGAGAGTATTTAGGATTACGAGTTAATGGCTCGCATATTCTGACGCGAGATCCGACGCGCCATACTCTGGGTACAAAGGACTCATCTTTCGTTGTTTCGCTTACTCGGCTTTCACGATCTCTGGCGTTTCATTCCAGAAAACTTCAGCTCGCAACAAAAGCATGTAACCTATAGCCCAAACCCCACATCTCCCTGTACTCGCGCACAAGGATTCGGTTTGTCCTGTTCTGTCTTCGGTCGACCCTAATAACAGAATCGCTATTGCTTTCTTTTCCTGCCGGTACTAAGATGCTTCAATTCCCGGCGTTCCCGTTCCTTGCGGAACAGTTCAGGGATCCACGGTTCAACGCCTGCATGCGGCTCGCCGTGGCTTATCGCAGCTTGCCACGCCCTTCAACAGCTTCCAAGCCTAGTCATCCACTAAGTGGCTTATAGAACTCATAAACCGATAGGCCTACCAATGCACGACCTCATTACCGCAGCGCCGCACCCACAACACCAAGGCCTTGAGCCACAGTTCGAAAGTGGCTTGTTGCCTCTGCATTGCGGACTGCGCAGCAGCTCTGTCCTGCGTTCCAGAAAAACCTGCAACGCTTCCTTACAAAATCAATAATTTATTTGTAAGCGCAATCTCCCGGAAAAACTTTTTCCGGAATTTTATTTGTAAAACTTTATTTCGATTTTTTTATTTTCAATTTTTCTTTTCGAATTTTTTCCGCACTTTTCTTTTTAGCGCAAAATCCCGCGCTTTTCTTTTTTGGTACAGCTTTTTTCTTTTCTGCAAGAAAAGAAAAAAGGTGTGGACCCTAGGGGATTCGAACCCCTGGCCTCTCCGATGCAAACGGAGCGCTCTGCCAGACTGAGCTAAGGGCCCAATTTCAAATGCGAACCCTTAACCCTCCACGCGAGAGCCGCGAGTTGCATCTGAGGAATTATTTTTTTGCTAACTTGACACTTTTCTTTTTGGTCAAGCTTTTTCTTTTCTTGCTAAAGAAAAGAAAAAGGTTGGTTGTTGCTATAAAAGGTCTGCAGTAGAACGCCCTTTGCCCCGATTAATTCGGAGCGAACCCACTTTTGTGGGTATTAAAAGGAGGTGATCCGTCCGCAGGTTCCCCTACGGACACCTTGTTACAACTTAGCCCGTCTCGCGAAACCTAGAATCGACGACCCTCAATGAGAATCGGCTCATCCAGACCTCACTCAACTGGCTTGATGGGCGGTGTGTGCAAGGCGCAGGGACTGATTCACCGCGCGATGATGACGCGCGATTACTGGGGATTCCAGCTTCATGAGGGTGGGTTACAACCCTCAATCCGAACTTGGGACAAGTTTTGGGGATTACCTTACCCTTTCGGGCTCGAAACTCATTGTCTTGTCCAATGTATGCCGCGTGTAGCCCAGAAGATTCGGGCCATACAGATCTACCGTTGCCCACTCCTTCCTCAGTGTTACCACCGCAGTCTCCCTAGAGTGCCCCTCCGGAATCGGAAAGTAGCAACTAGGGACGTGGGTCTCGCCCGTTGCCTGAGTTGACAGGACGCTTCATAGTACGAGCTGACGATGACCATACAACACCTCTCAGCGTGTCAGGAAAGCCCTTCAGACTGTCCATCATCCTGCTGTCGCCTCTGGTAAGTTTCCTGGCGTTGTGTCCAATTAAACCGCAGCATCCACCCCTTGTAGTGCGCCCCCGCCAATTCCATTAAGTTTCACCCTTGCGAGTATACTTCCCAGGCGGCGGACTTAAGACCTTCGCTTCGGCACCCCCGCGCTACGTGAGCGCTAGGACACCTAGTCCGCATCGTTTACGGCTGGGACTAACCGGGTATCTAATCCGGGTCGCTCCCCCAGCTTTCGTTCCTCACCGTCAGAGCCGTCCTCGTGAAGCGCCTTCGCTACTGGTGGTCCTTCAGGGATCACAACATTTCACCGTTACTCCTGAAATTCCCTTCACGTCTTCCGGTCTCGAGCCCAGAAGTTTCTTTTGCAATTCGACTCCTTAAGAGAGCCGATTTCACAAAAGACTTTCTGAGCCGGCTACGAACGCTTTAGGCCCAATATAAGGGGATACCACTTGAACTGTACGTATTACCGCGGCGGCTGGCACGCATCTTGCCCAGTCCTTATTCGCCAACCTTTCTAAAGTTAGCAAAAGCCCTCAGTGAGGGCACTCGAAGTTCCTCTGTCACACTTTCGTGTATTGCAGAATTTTCGCGCCTGCTGCACCCCGTAGGGCTAGGGTCCTTATCTCAGTACCCTTCTCCGGGCTACCTCTCTCAAGGCCCGTATGGATCTTTGGCTTGGTGGGCAGTTACCCCGCCAACTACCTAATCCACCGCAGTCTCATCCTCGAGCGAAGACACTAAGCATGATGGTGCCTCATTTGGGAACAAACACGTTCCAGTAGTAAGTTCCTATGGAGTATTAGCCCCAGTTTCCCGGGATTAGCTCCTCTCGAGGGTAGATTAACCACGTGTTACTGAGCCGTATGCCAGAGTCCTCATGGCCGGACTCTCAGACTTGCATGGCTGAATCGAACTTCGATAGCAGTATCCGCCAGCAGGATCAGCTGGAATTATTCAACTGAAGCCTATTGGCTTTAGTATCCACTTAATATGGAATTGGTTGCAACAATTGGCGTTGAGCACATGATCATCGAGCGCCGAAGCGCGAAGATGGTCGTCGTACCCAACAGCCGAAACTGTTGCGGGCATTCTACTGCAGAATTCCTCTAGCAACAACCAACATCATACCCAAAAAAACTTGGGTACTCATGTAACATCAAATCCCGGCAAATGCGCGCAAAATGCACGCTGGTGCATAGGGTTTGTGCAATGCAAAAACTTTTTTGCGTTTCCCCAATAAGAAAAACCGCGCAAAAAAGCGAATTATATGGAATGCTTAATTTCTAATATATAGGTGCAGGTATTCTTTATAAAGGTTTTGGCTCCGGAACCCGAAAAACGGGGTTATTCGGCTCATACGAGCGTTTTGTACAAGGCGAGTGTTTGAGATGCAATCCCTTCGACCGAGTATTTCTGCACGGTTTTAACCGAGTTATTGCCGAGCTTCTTTCGCAGGGCGGATGAACCCAGCAGCTTTTCTATTTTATTTGCGCATTCAACAAAATCATAAGGCCTGAACAAAAAACCGTTCTTCCCTTCCATTATAGCGTCAGGAATAGCGAGGCAATCCGCGCCAATGCACGGCAAACCCGCGGCCATTGATTCCAGGATTGTCAGGCCCTGCGTTTCAATTGTGGAAGCCGTTACAAAAATATCGTGCGAAGCGATGTGCCTCGCGAGCTCCGCGGAATCCATGGGCCCCTGGAACGAAACGTGCCTCGCGAGCTTTTGCTCCTCGGCAATTTTCTTGAGGTAATCCAAAGCCGGCCCCGAGCCGGTTATTGTGAGGCAAACATTTTTCTTCTTCCACAGCAAATGCTTGAGCGCGAACAAAATAACCTCGATGTTTTTTTCGTATCCTATGCGCCCGAAATAAATCAACTTTATATTTTTAGAAGAATAATTTTTTTTGCGCGCGGCATTGAAGGAATCGAAATCAATCGCATTTGAAAGCACATGCACATTCTTCACGCCGTTCTTCTCCAACTCGTTTTTCATTGATTCCGTCGGCGTGGTGACAAGGCTGCAGCGGTTGTAGAAGTGCCGCGTGAAAAGCCACGCGCCCCTGCGCGCAAAATCCGTTCCCATAATGAAAGGAATGGGCAGGTACATTGTGAATTCGGAAATTAATGTGTGGTAAGTCCCCATTACCGGCACCCCGAAACGCTTTGCATACCGCAGCCCCAGCCACCCAACGCTGAAAGGCGTCTGCACATGGAACAAATCAGGCATGAATTCCCGCAAGGCCCTTTTTACGCGCGAAGAGCTGATATGCGTAATCCTGTAATCAGGGTAAGTGGGCAGGGCAATGGAAGGCAAAAGAAGGACCTTCACCCCGTTCTTTTCGTACTCCTTGTGCCGTGTGTCAGGGCTGGGAGCAATCACGAGAATTTTGTGGCCGTGTTTCGCGAGGCAATTCGAAATGTTTTTTATTTGGGTAACGACGCCGTTGATCTGCGGCTCGTAAGAATCCGAAAAAATAGCGATGTTCAAAGGCAACTACACTCCAGATCAGCTTGTTTTGTATCCGAATCTCCTGTTTTTCAAGTAATCCAATGCGCGGTTAATGAAGCCGTACAGTTCCCTGTCTTCAAACTTGCCGCCTTTGAGTTTGTCGTAGGCGTCCTTTGTTTTATCGTCAACAAAAATTACGATGATTTTCCTGTTATCCGGCTTCACCGAACCACCAGATGTTTCTTGCCCAAAAGTTTTCTTACGCCTTCAGGATCCCAAATCCAAATTATGGCGCCGCCATCCTCAACAATGATTTTGCCGGAATATTCCAAGTAGTCAATTATAGTATTGAACGTCTGGTACATCATTTTTTTGGGAAGGCTTTTCCAAAGCCTGGCTTTTGTAGGATAATCCTTTGCGTTTCTGATGGTTTCCTCCACCATCAATACCGTATCCAGCCGCGGATAACGGAGAATGTTTTCCTGTTTGAAAATTGCCGATGCACCCATGAAACCACTTATATCAATTGATACAATAGCTTATTTAAATGTTCCTGCAAAAAGCGTTCACCTCACCGGCTCGTACCTGTGCTCCGCCTTTCCCGTGAACTGGAAGCGCAGTCCGTTTATTATGTGAAAAACAGTGAACCTGATGTAGCCCCACTTCTTTATCCTTCGTGCGGAAACATTCACGAAAACCCCGGGAACAAATTTCACTTTGCCCAGAGACTTCATCCTTTTTGCGAGATCAAGGTCCTCGCAGGTAACCAATGAAGTGTCAAGGCCCCCGATCTTTTCGAATTCCTTTCGCCTTACAATCATGTTAGAGCCTATGGGGTTGTGTATTCCTAAAAATGAAAGCACGGCAAGGTAAACCCTCATCGAGATTTTGCTGAGGCTTTTCTCAATGCTCGGAGTGTCGGAAAAATAAACCGGGCCGTACAGCATCACCAAACCCTTGTCCTTTTCGAATTCAAGTGCGATGCGCTGAACCCAATCGCTTGGAAATTCCGCGTCCGCATCCGAGAACGCAATTATCTCGCCTTTCGCGATTTTCGCACCGGCCTGGCGCTCCCACGCGGCGGAGCGGTTCTTTTCCTTGATAATTTTTGCGCCGAACTTGCGCGCAATTGAAACGGTTTTATCCGAACTATAACCGTCACCCACAATCATTTCGTACTTGAAATCGCTTACCTGCTTGCGCAGGGAATCAAGTGTCTTGCCGATATACTTTTCCTCATTGAGCGCGCCGATGACCACTGAAATTAGCATGAAGTAATATGAGTGCGCTCTTAAATAAAAGCCTATTAGGAGTCACTTTGCGCGCTGTCTCAAATAGCGTTTCTTGCGCTTTTTCCTGCGCATCTTCTTCTTTTTCCACTTCCAGCGCTGCCTCGACCTTGTCTTCTTGAAACGCGAAGTGTCGTTGCTTTTCTTGCTCAAAAACGCTCACCAATCAAAAAAATTACTTGAATTACAGATGAGTTTTGGTTAAACACATTTAAAAATCTTTTATTTGGCTGTTTTGGCCCCCTTTGGAGGCGTTTCCCCTGAGCCACTTCACTCCCGCGTACACGAAAGGCGTGTTCACAAAAGAAAGCACTATTTTGAGGAAAAGGTAGGGCAACGCAATCGCAATAACAAAGCCCACATCATAGCCCTTTGCGGGGTCAAAGAAGGCAATGAACATGAAAACGAACGTGTCAATGGCCTGGCCAATGATGTTGCTCACGTTGCTGCGCAGCCACAGCATTCTCCCCTTAGTTTTTTCGCGCAAATAACTGAAAACAACCGCATCCATTCGGTCCGCAAGGAAAAACGCGGCAATGCTCGCGATTATTATCCTGAGGCCCTGAGCAAAAACAGGCTCGAACTGCTCCGGCTTGATCCACGAACGCGCGGCATAAGGAAGCGCAACGGAAATCACGGTAACCAGCGCGACAAAAACAAGGGTTAGCATCGCGAGCCAAATGAGTTCACGCGCCCTTTGCTTCCCGTGAACCTCGTTGATTGAATCGAGTAGGAAAAAAGTCATGAAGAAAGGAATCAGGCCCACGGAGAACACGATAGGAATGCCGAGCAAAAATATTTCGGAAACCTTTCCCCCGAGAAGGTTCGAGGTTATAACGGAGGCAATGAAGATAAAGCCGAGAAAAGCCGTCCTGGATTCCAGCGAATCGAATAATTTCAGCATTGCGCTTCACTTCAAAAAAAAGGCCTTGCGCATCAATTTCACGGGATGCGGTATCGGCTAAATCAAACAGAATTGCAATCAATTAATAAATCTTGGGAAGAGTTAATGCCATCCCAACTCAGGACTCTGGGACAAAACTCACCCTTTCATGTAGTTTGCTGAG
>AQRS01000025.1 GCA_000402355.1 Candidatus Iainarchaeum andersonii SCGC AAA011-E11 | reverse complement strand
AAAGACATTAATTTTGAAACTTTTTTAGTGTCTTTCGATAGCTATCAAAGGACAAATTTTGCATCCATATTTTTGTCCTTTGATATAACCTACTTCTTCCACTTTGCGCCGACCAATTCGCTGGCCATCTTTTCCTGGTCCGGGGAAATCGGCAGGCCGTGGTCGTCGAACTTCCTTCCGAAAGGATTCCCGATGTCAGGGAGCCTGCTCTTTACAACAAGGATTGCGCCCGCAATCAGAATCACAATCACTATCAATGCAATCGGCAGAGTGAGGTTGCCAACGAGGTTGAGGAATCCCGCAATCGGCGATTTCCTGTTCGCCTCCTCCTGGGCCGCAAGCGCGGCTTCCTTGTCAGCCTCTGTCTTTTCCAGCTTTGCAAGCCTCTCATCAATGGATGAAACCCTTGAATTCAGCGAATCCGCGGAGCCTGAAACCTGGCCCGAAAGCGAGGACAACTGCGAATCAATGCCGGAAACCCTTGAATCCAGCTGAATTATGCTGTCGCTGTTCTCGTTTGCCTTTTTCCAGAATTCCTTGTTGTCGATTTCCATGTTCTTCAGCGTCTGGCCTATTTCATCAAACGCGCCCAGCCTCTCATTGACTTTCGCGTCAATGTCCGAAACAATCTTTGCGGAATCAAGAATAGGCACAACGGTAATCTGCTTCGAGTCAGAGCCATTGGACTCGACACTGAGAGTGTAAGTTGCGGCGGAGAGGCCAGCATATTCAACCACGAGGTCGCCACCGTAAAGGTGCGCGGAAATGACTTTTGCGTTCATTGGAACCACGCTTCCGGAGGAAAAAACCTGCACTATTTCGGAGTCGTTCAGCTTAACGTGTGCCTCGGCGCCCGCATCAAGGTCAACGCTGAAGGCCCAAGCGGAATTCTCGGAAACGCTGGATGGCGCGCTTATTGAAACCGCGCCTGCAAAGGACGCGAGCAGCAGGACAGAAAACACTAAAGGCAAAATTGGCTTCATCAATAAGAGTAATTTACGGTTATTAATAAATGTTTGCGACACCCGCAAATCCCGCAAAAAGCATTTTATAGTGCGGAAACAATTAGTTCTGCATATGCCGAGACGCCTATGGAAATTGGCCTCCTGGGAAAAAAGGCCGGCGCGGACAGGCGAAGAAAGTAACAGCAATTTAAAACAAGAATCTTTCTGTTTTCTGGAATGGAACTCGAGCGCCTGAAAATAGGTGACAGGGAGATACTGCTTCTCGGAACCGCACACATTTCCGGAAAAAGCATTGAGGACGTGCGCAAGGCAATTGAAGAGGAAAAGCCCGACACGATAGGCGTTGAGCTTGATTCGCAAAGGTACGCGCAATTGAAGCAGGGCGCGAAATGGGAGGAAACCGACATAAGCAAGGTCATTTCCTCGGGCCAGACTTACCTGTTCCTGCTGAGCCTTTTGCTCGCGAACATCCAGCGCAGCCTCGGCGAAAAAGTAGGGATAAAGCCTGGCATGGAAATGATGGAGGCGATAAGCCGCGCGGAAGAAAAAAAAATCCCTGTGGTGCTCTTGGACAGGAACGTTAACGTTACGCTGAAGAGGGCAATGTCCAGAATGAGCCTTTGGGAAAAAATTTCCCTGCTTGGTTCGATTACCACAGGATTGTTCGGGAACGCAAAAAACGCTGTTTCAAGCGAAGGGATAGAGCAACTCAAGGACAAGGACGTGCTGAACAAGTTAATGCAGGAGCTCGCAAAGGAAATGCCGTCAGTGAAGGAAGTCCTGGTTGATGAGCGCGACGCGTACATCGCAAACAACATCACCAGGACGCCGGGAAAAAAAGTGCTCGCCATCGTGGGGGCGGGGCACCTTGAAGGAATCAAAAAGCTCATCGGAAAACAAATAGACGTATCCGCAATCTCGAGGGTTGAAAAGGGAAGGGATTACCTGAAAATCATAGGATACGCAATCCCCATAATTTTTTTCATTGCAATCGCGTTCCTCTTCCTCACAAAGGGAACCGGAGTAACGATTACCGCAGTAGCCTACTGGATAATTGCGACGGGTGCGCTCGCGGCACTGGGAGCATTGCTGGCGGGTGCGCACCCGTTCTCAATCATTGCCGCGTTTATTGGGGCGCCGATTGCAACGCTGCACCCGCTGCTTGCCTCAGGGTGGATAGCGGGCTATGTCGAGGCCAAATTCAAGAGCCCAAAAATAAAGGATTTCCATGAACTGAGGAACCTGAATTCGTTCGAGGATTTCACGAAAAACCAGGTCACGAAAATTCTGCTCGTGGTCGCGTTCACGAACATCGGCGCGACAATAGGGGTCATTGTTGCTTTCCCGCTGATTGCGTCGCTGTTGGGGTGAAACCTATTTTTTCTTTAGGTAAGGCAGAACATTTCCATTTTTCTCCGCCTCCGCAATGAGCTTTTTTGCGTAGAAAATTCTCTGGAACGCGCCAGCGAGGGAAATAACCGCAATGGACCATAGCAGCAATTCAAGGATTTGGTGCCCGAGGAAAGAAACCGAAAAAATCGAAAGCAAAATTCCTGCGAGCAGAAGTATCATGCGCTCCCCGTGCTCGCCTATTGCGGGCCAGTCGCGGTTATCCGTAATAATCACGAGCGCAACGCGAGGCTTGGCATAGCTGTTGAACAGCGAAAAGCCGAGCGCGGAGATTGCGGCAAGCGGAAACAAAAAGGCGGCGCCGATGAAAAGGATTATTTCAACGAGCTTGTCAACCATTGTTTCGAAGTAATTCCCGAACAAAGTGCTTTTGTTTTGCAGGCGAGCAACCGCGCCGTCAAACAAATCTATTGAAACCGCGAGAACCGAGAATATGAAAGTGAAGTAAAACTGCTGCTGCATCATGAAATACGCGGCGGCAATTGCGAGCGGAACCGCGCAGAAGCTGAAAAGATTTGGATTTATTTTCGCGGCGGCGAAAGGATAGGCTATGATGTTCACGAAAGATGAGATTGCAGGCCTCAGTTTTCCGAGCATTTTAACAACCCATTCCAGAATAATATAGAACAATTTGCACAATATAAATAATACATTAATTCACTAAAGATAATAAAAGAGGCATTCACATGGTTGTATGTGTAATAGCGCTGATTGTATTCGGCTTCTTGGGCATTTTCTCCGCCACACACCGCGCAATTGCAAAAGAGGCGTTCGACTGCGTATTCAGGAAAATGACTTTCCGGCCGTGCAACACGGGCCTTGACAAGCGCCTCAAAATGATTGTTTCAATGAAGGTAATGAAGCGCCACGAAGGCGCGGGAAAATTCGTGCACAAAAACTTCGAAGGAATTTCATTCTTCTTCATGCTGCTCATGATAGGCAGCATCGTGTTCAGCGGAATAGGATTGTACAATTTCTGGGCTTACGGGAACTGCAACGGCCCCAACAGCTCCGAACTCTGCTTATTGAACCCCGAAACTTATTCAGGCACAAACCCGCTTGCGTGGCTCTTTCCACCTACTCCGGAACAGGTGAAGCCGGTTTCGAGCCAAGGATTGCACGTACGCGGAAACCCCAATGCGCAGATACAAATAATCGAGGTAGGGTGCTTCACGTGCCCCTTTACGAAATCAACTGAACCGATTGTGGATGAGGTAATGGAAAAATACGGGGAAAAAGTTGCGCTTTACTTCAAGTATTTCCCGCTCCCGAGGCACAATTATTCATTCGAGGCTGCCGAGGCCGCAGAGTGCGCGCGCAACCAGGGAAAATTCTGGGAATACAAAGAAAGGCTATTTGAGCACCAGGCGGAATGCCTGGAGCAGCCCACGACCGAGGACCTGATTGTCGTTTACAAGAGGATAGCAAAGGACCTCGGGCTGAATGAAGAGGAGTTCAATGCGTGCATTGATGCAGGCAAATACAATTCATATGTAGAACAGCAAAAGCAGGAGAGCATCAATGCAGGGATTTACGGCACGCCGACATTCTTCATAAACGGAAAGGTGCTTGTTGCGCCGAAATCACTTGAAGAATTCTCGAAAATAATTGATGCGGAGCTGGCAAAAACGGAGTGAGGAACGGGGTTGGCGGAAAATGATAAGCGAAAAAATACGAAACGACTTCCCGATGCTGCAGAAGCACAAAAATTTGATTTACCTCGACAGCGCAGCAACTTCCTTGAAACCTATGCAGGTAATTGATGCCGTAAAGAATTTTTACTCGGAGTACGGAATGAACATCGGCCGCGGCAATCACCACATTTCGCAGCAGGCAACACAGAAATTCGAGCAAGCAAGGGCGAACATAGCGAAATTCATAAACGCGAAAGAAAACGAACTGGTCTTCACGAAAAACGCGACCGAAGGAATCAATTTGGTTGCGACTTCGCTCGAAAGAGGCAAAATGATTGGCGCGGGAGACGAAATAGTGATTTCATTCATGGAGCACCACGCGAATTTAGTGCCGTGGCAGCAGCTCTGTTTGAGAACGGGGGCAAAGCTCAAAGTGGTTAAACTGAACAAGGATTACACGCTCGACATGGATGATTTGCGGGAAAAGGTGACGCGCAAAACAAAGGTTGTTGGAATTGCTCACTGCTCAAACACCGTCGCAACAATAACTCCTGCACAGGAAATAGCCAAAATCGCCCATGAGAACAACGCATTGTTCCTCGCGGACTGCGCCCAGAGCGTGCCGCACATGAAGGTTGACGCGAAAAAACTTGACGCGGATTTCATGGTTTTTTCCTCGCACAAAATGCTGGGTCCTACAGGAGTGGGCGCGCTGTACGGAAAACATGAACTGCTGGAAAAAATGCCGCCTTTCAATTTCGGCGGCGCAATGATAAGCAAAGTCACTTTCGAAAAAACATTGTTCGCGAAGCCGCCCCAGAAATTCGAGCCCGGAACAATGGCAATTGCGGAAGCAATAGGGTTTTCCGAGGCCGTGAATTATTTGAAAAGGCTCGGAATGGAAAATGTGTACGAGCATGACCGGAAATTATTGGCACATGCATTGCAGAAAATGTCGGGCATTAACGGCGTGAAATTGCACTGCCCGAAAAACCCCGAAAAACAGGGTGCCGTGGTGTTATTTGAGGTTGAGGGCATTGACGCCGTTGACTTGGGGGTCGCAGTTGATGAGGCACGCAACATAGCGATAAGGAGCGGTTTGCACTGCGCAGAACCCATTATTAGCAGTATAAATCCGAAAGGCCTTGACAGGGCAAGCTTTTATTTTTACAACACCATCGAGGAAATTGACATCTTCGCGGAGCAAGTCACGGCCATATCGAGGGCGTTCAAATAATATGCTTTCACAGCACCACAAATCACGCTTTTCGCATAGCGCAATAACTGCGGAATCTTTTTTAAATTTACTCAAATGAATTGTATTGCGGAAATAAAGTGATTTGGTGAGCCGCAGATAAGGATTGGATTTTGATAAAAAATGAGCAAACAAAGCGAAAGGATTTCGGCAGAAAAAGCCGGCAAAAAATTCATGAAGCTCGGCGCAAAGGCAAGGGCGAGCCTCAAAACATTTTCGTATGCATTCGTGCTGCTTGTCATTTTCCCGATGTTCCTGATGCTTCTGTTTATCCTTATTCTCGCACAAAAATTCAATTACATCACATTGCAGGCAGGCCTTTTCGTGCTGCTCACGGCACTGGTAGCGCTTTACCTGCTTCTCCCGCGCTTGGCCTCGCGCGTGCTCGAATCCATAATGCTTTTCAGGCCCGCAAAGAAAAACAAGGGCGTATTGAAACTAAGGAAAGGTGAAATGTATGGATGAAAAGGAATTCAGGGAAGAGCTTAAGCAAGTGAAGGAAGCGGAAAAGGAAAGGGAAAGGACACTGAGTGAGGCGCGCAAAGAAGCGGAAAAAATTTTCTCCGACGCGCAGTCAAAGGCGAAAAAAATTGTTTTCAGGGCGGGCGAGGAAACAAAGGAAGCAGAGGAAAAAATGATTGCGGAAGGAAGGAAAAAAACAGGGCAGGAAGAAAGAATAATAGTGGAAGAGGCCGAAGCGGAGGCAAAAAGGATTTCCACAAAAAAACTTTCGCCGCAGGGCCTCAAAAAAATCTCGGAAAAGATAATGGAGTGAAGCAAAAATGTTCTGGCCTTTACCAATGTGCAAAGTGCGCCTTATCGGGCTCAAAAGCAGCATCCGCAGGACTGTCGGGCTGCTGCACGAGTACGGCGGAACGCAGATAAGGAAAATAGAGGATGAGGAAGCGAAAAGCATCGGCGCAATGGAAAACTACGGGGAAATATCGGAAAGGCTCGTGAAGGCCGACGCCCTTGCTACGGCGCTCGAAAAATACGCAAGCGGCGCAAAAGCAAACGGAAAGAGCCCAGCACTGCGGCAATCGGAGGCGGAGAAGCTCGGCAGGGAAGTCTCAAGGCTCAATTCGCGCATGGATGGGCTTGCGAATGAAGCCTCAATGCTCGCGGAAACAAAAAAAACGCTTGAAACGTTCTCAAAATTCAGCATTGACTTCAACGCGCTTGAAACCGAATCGCTCGCATTGATTGCGGGAACGATTGATTCGAAGAAAGCCTTTTCAATAAAGGCGAGGATCGGGAAAATAACGGACAGGTTCGAGGTCCTTCACAAAAGCGTTTCCCGCGAAAAAGACCTCGCAATAATAGCGATTGAAAAATCCAAAGCGGAAGAAGCGAAGAGCGCGCTCGCCGGAACCGGGTTTGAAAGCGCCGCGATCCCGAAAATAAGCGGAAGCATCAATGCGGAGCTCAAAAGCAACGAAAAAAGGGCGAAGGAAATGGAATCCGAAAGGGCTTCGATTGAAAAGGAGTTCACAAAAATCGCGGCACGGGATTATTCTCCGCTGCTTGCGCTGAGGGAGAGCCTCGTAATGGAGGCGGAGCGCTCCGGAGTAACGGAAAATTTTGTGGGAACCGAGAACGCATTCATAATGGAGGCTTATTTGCCGGAAAAGAATTACGAGGAATTCGGCGCCTTCGCGGAGAAGAATTTCGGCGCAAAGGTTTTCCGGAAAAAAATAAGTCCGCAAAGCCTCGAGGAAATGCACGAGGAAACCCCGACCCTTCTCGACCATTCCAAGGTTCTTTCGCCTTTTGAATTCATGACAAGGTTCATGTCAATGCCAAGGAGCAACGAGCTCGACCCTACAGTTATATTCCTCATTTTTTTCCCGTTCTTCTACGGAATGATTGTCGGAGACGTCATTTATGGAGTGGTCTCATTTTTGCTCGCGCGCTGGATAGTAAAAAAATCCGCGCCCGACGGCATACTCAGGCCCATTGGAATGATATGGATGTGGGGCTCTATACCAACAATAATATTCGGTTTGGTATTTGATGAGTTTGCCGGATTGCCGCACGAGCGCATCCTCGAAATCCTCGGGTTCGGCAATTTGGCGCTTTACCAAGGCTTTGAAAGGATGCACAACATAGAAACGCTGCTCGCGGCAAGCATTCTCGTGGGGCTTTTCACGGTCTCAATGGGTTTCCTCTTGGGGTTTGTGAATGCAATGAAGCACCATGACAGGAAACACGCGATAGCAAAACTCGGCTGGTTCGGGCTCATGGTTTTCGGCACAATAACAATCAGCACGGCAATGTTCAGGTCTTTTCCGCAGGAATATCTTTTGCCCGCGGCATTGCTGATGCTTGTTTCAGCGATTCCCGTTATAAAAGTCGAGGGAATAATCGGCGTAATGGAAATCCCGAGCGTCGTGGGAAATGTCCTTTCATTCGCAAGGATTCTTGCCGTAGGTTTGGTGGGGGTTGTGATTGCAATGATCCTCAATGACCTCGCTTTCCCGAGCCCGGAGAAAGGATTGTTGTTATTCTTATTGCTTCCTTTATTCGTTGTGGGGCACATTTTCAACGCGTTCCTCGCGATGTTCGAAGCATTAATACAGGGGGCGAGGCTCAATTTCGTTGAGTTTTACTCCAAGTTTTTCAATGGGGGCGGAAAGGAATTTGCGCCCTTCAAGGCAGTGAGGAAGTATACCAAGCAATAACGGAGGTGAAAAAAATGGCGTTATTGGAAGGTGCGGGATTGATAGCAATCGGAGCGGGAATAGCTGTTTTCGGCGGTGCAATAGGCACGGGCTGGGCACAATCAGCGATCGGCTCCAGCGCAATGGGAGTAATAGCGGAGAAGCCCGAGCAGGCAACCAAGCTGATCATATGGCTTGCAATACCCGAAACAATCGTAATATTCGGGTTCGTTGTTGCGTTGCTTCTGGCACTCAACATAAGCGGCGGAGCATAAACCGTTATGCTCTTGCCCCTGAATTTTTTTCAAAGAGGGATTGGATGAGTCTTGAGAATCTCAAAAAAGCGATGATTGAAGAAGCGAAAAACGAAGCCAAAAAAATAACCTCCGAGGCGGAGAAAGAGGCGAAGCAAAACCTTTCCGAAGCGGAGAAAAACGCGAAAGAAATACTGCAGAAGGCGCGCGAAAAAACAGCCAAATCAATCGAAGCCGAAAGAAAGGAAAGGGCGAGCGCGGCACAATTAAAGGCAAAGAGGATTGTGAGCGAAGCCCGCAACAGGGTTGTCGAGGATGCAATGCAGCAGGTTTGGGGCGAATTCTCCGAATCCGCAAAAGGAAAGGGCTACGAGAAGCTCCTCAAAAATCTCATTATGCAGGGCGAAAAGGAATTCGGGGAAAAGGCAATTGTGGCCGTGAACAAAAGTGATTTGGGAGCGGCAAAAAGAATCTCCAAAAACGTTTCAGCCAAAACCGCGGAAATTTCAGGCGGCGCAATAATCAGCAGCAAAAGCGGCGAAATAACGATTGACAATTCGCTCGAAGCCATCTTTGAGAACAGCAAGGAAAACGTGAGAAGCATGGTGTACAGGGAGCTCTTCGGGGGCAAAGGCAAATGATTTCCATTTTTAAATCAAGCCTCGCGTACCGCGCAATGAGGTTCGGGTATGCTAATGCACGCGTAAAGGCAATGAAGGACTCATTGCTCGGCCGGATGGAACTCAATGCGCTTGTGGAAGCGAAAAGCGTGCAGGAAATATACGGCTTGCTTGAAAGGACCAGATACAGGGAAGACCTTGTTTCGAGCGCACTAAAGGAAAAAACGCTCGCGGACCAAATAGAGCTTGCGTGCGCGAAAAACCTTTCAAGGACGATACAAAAAATCGTGAAGGTCGCGCCGGAAGAGCTCAAGCCGAAAGTAATAGGGCTGTTTGAAAAGTACGACATTAACAACATCAAAACCATACTTGCGTCAAAGCACATTTCACAGCCAAAGGATGAAATAGAGAACTTTATTTTTGCCGCGGGAAGCATTTCAAGAAATACATTGAACAGGATGCTCAACGCAAACTCCGTGAAGGAAGCGGTTTTAGGACTCGGCGGAACGCCGTACGCAAGCGTGCTCGAGGGAAAGCTGCGCGATTACGAACAGAAAAAGGAGCTTTCCCCTTTATTCGAGGCGCTGGATGATTATTACTACAAAAAGCTCCCGTTCGTGCTCGGGGGAAGCTACGGCGACGAGCGCATTATTCTCGCAATGGTGAAGTCGCAGGCGGACGCGAAAAACATCTCGACTATTTTAAGGGCGAAAAAGCAGGGAATAGACGGCCAAAGCATAATGAAAATGGTTATTGAGGAAGGAAGCATTTCGAAGGAAAAAATGAGGGGCGCTGCCGAAGCCAAAAGCGTTGAAGAGGCCGCGCGGGTGTTCGAAAAATCATTTTCACTGGGAAGCGCGATTGAACAGTACAAAAAAACCTATAGCCTCATCCCGATTGAAATGGAACTCGAGAAAAGGCTCGCGAAAAAGGGGCTGAGCATTTTCAGGACAAGCACCCTTTCAGTCGGCGCGATAGCGGGCTTTCTGATGATAAAGGAAGAGGAAATAAACAACATCCGCAAAATTGTCAGGGCAAAGGAATTCAACCTCAGTGCGGAGAAACTCAAAGAGATGATTGTGGAGATTTGATGGTGAACAAAATGGTTGCAAATGCGAACGAAGCGAGCCAAGTCCCTGCAAAGCAAGTCCTGCCGAAGGCGGACGCTCCCTTCCGAGGAGCACGCTCGGAATCGGTAGCGCGCGGCGAAATGCGCGTGGAAATGATTTGGAGATTTGATTCGGAAAAATGGAATTGTGATTTGCAAGGTGAATGGAAAAATGAATGATGAAAAAAAGAGCAGCATTGCAGTCATTGCGGACGGGCCCACATGCATGGGTTTTCGCCTTGCGGGAATAGAAAAGGTTTTTCCTGTGGAGGAAAAACAGGCGGAGCAGAAAATAGAGCAATTGCTCGAGAATAAGGAGATAGGCATACTCATCATCAATGAAAAGTCTTTGGAGGAGCTCGGCTGGCTCATGAAGAAAAAGCTGGACAGGCTTGCGAAACCCGTGATAATAACGGTGCCGGGCAAGGAAGGCGCAATCGAGCAGAAAGGCGACTCACTCAAAGCAATGGTGAAGAAAGCGTTGGGATTCGACATTATGTAAGGATTGGAGGGAAAAAATGGGAGAACTATTCAAAATAGCCGGTCCCGTTGTCACGGGAGAAAAAATGGCCGGCGCCAAAATGTACGACGTCGTCAAGGTCGGAGGGCTCAAGCTTATCGGCGAGATAATCAGGCTTGACGGAGACAGGGCAACAATACAGGTTTACGAAGACACTTCAGGCCTGAAACCCGGAGAAAATGTAGAGAACACCGAACTCCCATTGACAGTTGAACTTGGGCCTGGGCTTTTGGAATCGATTTACGACGGAATACAGAGGCCGCTCAAGGAAATAATGGCCAAAACAGGGAACTTCATCGGCCGCGGAGTGACCGCAAACGCCATAGACAAGCAGAAGAAATGGGAATTCGCCCCCGTGAAAAAGAAAGGCGACAAGGTAAAGGCAGGGGACATTATCGGAACGGTGCAGGAAACCGGAATAATCGAGCACAAAATAATGGTGCCTCATGGAGTAGAAGGAGAAATACAGGAAATAAAGAAAGGAAAATTCAATGTGGAAGAAACCGTTTGCATTGTGAAGGGCGCGAAAAGCGGCAAGCACGAGATTGCAATGATGCAGCGCTGGGAAGTAAGAAAGCCCAGGCCATACAACGAGAAACTTCCCCCGAACACGCCGCTCGTAACAGGGCAAAGAATACTCGATACATTCTTCCCGATTGCAAAGGGAGGCACGGGTGCAATACCCGGGCCGTTCGGCTCTGGCAAAACAGTTACACAGCAGAGCCTCGCGAAGTGGAGCGACGCACAAATAATAGTATACATCGGATGCGGGGAACGCGGAAACGAAATGACGGAAGTATTGAGCGAATTCCCTGAACTCCTTGACCCGAAAACCAAGAAGCCGCTCATGCAAAGAACCGTTTTAATCGCGAACACCTCCAACATGCCGGTTGCGGCACGCGAAGCCTCGGTATACACAGGAATAACCATTGCCGAGTACTACAGGGACATGGGTTACGATGTGGCATTGATGGCTGATTCAACCTCAAGATGGGCGGAAGCAATGCGCGAAATTTCCGGGCGCTTAGAAGAAATGCCCGGAGAAGAAGGATACCCGACATACCTTTCAAGGCGCTTGGCGGAATTCTATGAAAGGGCAGGAAGGATAATTGCAATCGGTTCTCCTGAAAGGACAGGTTCCATTTCGGTCATTGGCGCGGTTTCCCCGCCAGGGGGAGACGTTTCGGAGCCTGTTTCACAGAACACTCTTCGAGTAACAAAAGTATTCTGGGCGCTCGACGCAAAGCTCGCGCAAAGACGCCATTTTCCCGCAATCAACTGGCTCAAGAGCTATTCACTGTACACGAATACTTTGGGGCCGGAATTCGTAAAGGATGTGAGCGCGGACTGGGAAGACAACAGGAGAAAAGCAATGGCACTACTACAGAAAGAGGCTGAACTCCAGGAAATTGTTCAATTGGTCGGGCCTGATGCGCTGCCTGAAAAAGAGCAGTCTATCCTTGACGTGACGAGAATGATACGGGAGGATTATTTGCAGCAATCCGCATTCAGCGACATTGACGCCTCGAGTTCCCTGAAAAAACAGGCAAAAATGCTTTCAACAATACTTAGGTTCTACAACAAGAGCGCCGACGCGATAGAACTCGGGGTGCAATTGAAGGACATCAAAACCCTGAAAGTCAGAGAAGCAATCGCGAGAATGAAGGAAATCCCGGAAAGCGAGTTCGGGAAAAAATCAGGCGAAATAGTTTCTGAAATAGATTCGCAGTTCGAAAAGCTCGTCAAGGGGCTTGGAAGGTGATTTGAATGATGAAGGAATACCAGACAGTGACAAACGTCGAAGGCCCATTAGTGTTTGTGGACAAGGTCGAGAATGTAGGGTACAATGAAATAGTTGAAATCCAGTTGCCGAGCGGCGAAAAGAGGAAAGGCCAGGTCCTTGAAACCTCAAAGGGAAGGGCAGTGATACAAATATTTGGCTCGAATGCCGGCCTCGACGCGCACAAAACCAAAGTAAAGTTTTTGGGAGAAACAATAAAAATCCCGGTTTCGGAGGAAATGCTCGGAAGAGTATTCAACGGGTTCGGAGAGCCAATAGACAAGGGCCCTCCGGTTGTTGCGGACAAGAAAGTGGATATCATGGGTGCCGCAATAAACCCAATGGCGAGAATGAAGCCCGAAGACTTCATACAAACAGGAATCAGTTCAATAGATGGCTTGAATACTCTTGTAAGGGGACAGAAACTGCCTATATTTTCCGGCTCGGGATTGCCGCACAACGAACTCGCTGTGCAGATTGCACGCCAGGCAAAAGTAAGGGGAGAAGGGGAGAATTTTGCGGTTGTGTTCGCGGCAGTGGGAATAACGCACGAAGAAGCGAACTTCTTCATGAAGGACTTCGAAAGGACAGGAGCACTTGACAGGAGTGTTTTGTTCCTGAACCTCGCGAATGACCCGAGCGTTGAAAGAATAATCACGCCAAGGCTCGCGCTAACCGCAGCAGAATATTTGGCGTACGAAAAGGGAATGCACGTGCTCGTAATAATAACGGACATGACTAACTACTGCGAAGCCTTGAGAGAAATCGCGGGAGCAAGAAAGGAAGTTCCCGGAAGGCGCGGTTACCCGGGTTACATGTACACGGACCTCGCCTCACTTTATGAAAGGGCCGGAGTAATCAAGGGCAGGAAAGGTTCGGTAACACAAATCGGAATCCTCTCAATGCCGTCGGATGACATAACACACCCGATACCCGACCTGACCGGTTACATTACAGAGGGACAGATTGTGCTGGGAAGGGAACTGCACAGAAAAGGAATTTCTCCCCCGATAGATGTTTTGCCCTGCCTCTCAAGGCTGATGAACCATGGAATCGGCAAAGGAAAAACAAGGGAAGACCACCGCGGAGTCGCGGACCAGCTCTATGCGGGTTACGCCCAAGGAAGAGATTTGAGAAGCCTTAGTGCGGTTGTCGGAGAAGAGGCATTGAGCGAAATCGACAGGAAGTATTTGAAATTCGCCGATGAATTCGAATCAAGGTTCATTACGCAAAGCGCGGATGAAGACCGCTCAATCGAGGAAACACTCGACCTTGGATGGGAACTGTTCTCAATCCTGCCGGAAGCAGAACTGAAAAGGGTCAAGGTCGAGCACATAGAAAAATACGGCAAAAAGTTCCGCAAATAAAACGTAAAGACAAAAAAATAAAATTGAAAAGCAAGGTAAAATTAACCAGCAAAAAATTGTAAAGGTAATTTGAATGGCCGAGGAAGTCAAGACAACGAGGCTCGAACTGATAGAGATGCGCGGACGCATCAGGCTCGCAAAGAACGGGCACAAACTTTTGAAACAGAAAAGGGATGTGCTCGTGCTTGAATTCTTCAAAATAATGAAACAGGCAAAGGACCTGCGCTCGGAACTCAATGAACGCATGAAAAAGGCATTCGAGGCGCTCGCGGTCGCGCAGGCATACCACGGAATCCTTGAAATGGAAAGCATCACAGGCGTTGTGCAGAAAGCGCCTCCCGTACAGGTCGAGACGCGCAATGTAATGGGAGTGAACATTCCGAGCATCCGCACAGAGTACGCGCAGAAAAAGGCGGGGCAAAGGGGCTACAGCATACAGGGAAGCTCCGCAAAAATAGACGAGGCCGCGGAAGCATTCGAGAAGAGCCTTGAACTCGTTTTGAAACTTGCGGAAACCGAGAATGCGTTGAAAAGGTTGATCAAGGAAATCGAGAAAACCAAGAGGCGCGTGAATGCACTTGACTACATCATGATTCCCGACCTCGAGAGGAAGGCAAAGTACATCATTCTGCGCTTGGAGGAAATGGAAAGGGAACAGTTCATTTCTCTGAAAACAATCAAGGCGAAGCTTGAGAAGGAAAACGCTTAAGTTACGCTTTTTCAGAAACTTTCCAGAGCAAATAAAAGCTTTTTCGTCAATCAACGTATAAGTGAAAAGTATTTTATATAGCCTGCCACACTATATAGTGTTGTAGGCTATGATGTGGTTTCATGGCTTACAGGATTGTTGAGGAAAGAAATGAACTTGGCCCCGATGAGTTCGTTGAGTTCAGGGTTCATGAGGTGCCGAGGAGCGCATTTTTCTCCGAAGGAATAAAGTATTCCATGAGTTACGTCAGAAAAGGAAATTGCATATTAAGGTATGACAACGAGAGAGGCAAAGGACACCACAAGCATTTCAACGGAGAAGAGTCGGATACGGAATTTGCGGAAATCAACACACACATGAAAAAATTCTTGCAGGAAGTTGCGGAAATCAGGAGGGATTTTGATGAAACTAAGGGAAGTCACAATTATGGTCAGCAGCCTTGAGGAAAGCGGGAACAGGTTTGTCGAAACCTATGAAAAGCTGCGCAAAGGCGAAAAGGTAGAGAAGCGGGAAATACTTTCCTTTGAAAGCCCCGAGGTTATGCGGAAAATGCTGACAAAAGAAAGGCTCCGCATCCTCAAAGTGGTGAGGGCGGAAAAGCCGAAGACAATTTATGCGCTGGCCAAAATTGTGCACAGGCCTTACTCAAATGTTTTCAAGGACGTGAAAGAATTGGCTGAAATGGGACTGCTCGAACTAGGCAGAGAAAAAGGCAAAGTAGAGCCGAAAGCAAAATACGACAGGCTCAAGATAACCATACCTGTTTGAAAACAAGATTAACTTTTCACATAATGCTGCAGCAGAGTTCCGCATTTATTCAATTTCTTTACTGATTTTAATTTGAAATTTTTGGTTTCTACAGGCCTGTTGAACAAACCAAGGCCCTCGCCGAACACAAGCGGCTCAACAGTTATGTAAAGTTCATCCAGCAAGTTGTGTTCGAGAAAATATGAGTAAATTTCCGGGCCGCCTAGCACACAGGCGCGGGAATAATTCTTTTCCGCCGCGAATTTCACGAAATCAACGTTCTGCGGATTCAGGAGCACGAGGCGCTCCGATTCCTTCTGAGTCGTTTCAACCGAGCGCGTGAACACAACCACATTCCTTTTCGAAAGCGGCTTCTGCGCGAGCTTATAGGATTTGCGACCGACAACCATGACATCGCACGAATCCTCGATTTTATGCAAATGCCTCTTGTCTTCCTTGGAAGTCCAGTTGCTCGCGTGCCCCGAGTAACGGGCAATCTTGCCGTCAATGGTCATTGCAACTGCCGCTATGCAGACTATTTTTGAATTTTTGTTTTTGGAGATTTTGGATTTTGGCAAATTTTTGGAAATGTGCAAATTTTTGGAATTATGCAGGTTTTTGGATTTTGATTTCGGTTTTTTTGGTTTCATTTCTTCACATCCTCGATTGAAATGCCCTCGACATTCTCCAGAATTTCCTTTACCTTGACGCGCATCAGGTGCTGGGGGTCCCCGCCGCCACAAACAACCTCGTCTTTTTTTGTGACAGCCCTGTCGATGATTGTTTTAATTCCGTAAATCGAAATCGGGGGAACGCCGCCGACCTCATAGCCAGTTATCTCAAAAACTTCTTTCTCCAAAGCCATGCGCACATCCTTCACATTGAGAAGTCCCTTGAGCTTCTGGAAATCAATCCTGTCCTTTCCCAAAAGAATCACGAGCACAGGCTCCTTGTTTGAACCAATGAGCACTATTGACTTTGCAACCGATTCCGAATCCCCATCCAATTCAGCCGCGGCCTTTGCGGCAGTGTGCACCTCAATTGTTGTCGCGAAAACCTTTGCGGAAAGCCGGTTTACCTTAATGAAGCTCTCGAGCTCGTCCTTCATAAAGAAAAAGGAAACCCCCAAAAAAGTAAAAAAGGCGCCTGTTGATGCCCAACAACCCAATACCCTAATGGGCATTCCGTTGACGGCGGGTTTGCTTTGCAGCAACACAAAAGGTATTACGGCGCGGAATCAGAAACCCGTTTCCCTTTTAAGCTCGGCAACCTTGTCGGTTTTCTCCCAGGTGAAATCAGGGTCGTTCCTTCCGAAGTGGCCGTACGAAGCGGTTTTCCTGAAAATCGGGCGCTTGAGATTCAGGTGCTTTATTATCTGCGCCGGCTTTAATGGAAACACCTTGCGAACAGCCTGCTCGAGGCGCTCATCATCAACTTTTCCGGTTCCTTTCGTGTCAACCAGAACAGAAACAGGCTCGGCAACACCAATCGCGTAAGCAAGCTGCACCTCGCACTTATCAGCAAGGCCAGCCGCGACGATATTTTTTGCAATGTAACGCGCCATATATGCGGCAGAACGGTCAACCTTGCTCGGGTCCTTGCCGGAAAAGGCGCCGCCGCCGTGCGCACCGACACCGCCGTAAGTGTCCACAATAATTTTTCTCCCCGTAAGGCCGGAATCGGCAACAGGGCCGCCCAAAACAAAGGAACCGGTCGGGTTCACAAAGTAGCGCGTTTTTTCGTCAAGCCACTTTCCGCAAACAGGCCTGATGATTTTTTCAATCACGGTTTTTTCAATCTCGGAGTGCTTCACATCAGGAGAATGCTGCGCGGAAACAACAACTGCGTCCGCGCGAACGGGCTTGCCGTCAACATATTCAATGGTCACTTGGCTCTTGCCGTCGGGCCTCAGCCAGGAAATCTCGTTCTTCTTGCGTGCCTCGGCCAGGCGCATAGTTAGTTTGTGCGCAAGCATTATGGGCAGAGGCATCAGCTCCGGAGTTTCATTGCATGCATAACCGAACATCATTCCCTGGTCGCCGGCACCTTGTTCCTTGCTCATTGAAGTGGTTTCATTCACGCCCTGTGCAATGTCAGGGCTCTGCTCAGAAAGCGAAATAAGCACGGAGCACGCATCCGCATCAAACCCAAAAGAAGGGTTAGAGTAACCGATGTCCCTTATTGTTTCGCGCACGGTTTTCTGAATATCAACATAAGTCTTTGTGGTTACTTCGCCGAAAACAAGAATCAAACCGGTTTTGGTAGCGGTCTCAACCGCAACCCTTGAATCTGGGTCGCCCTTAATCATCGCGTCCAGAATCGCATCACTGATTTGGTCGCACATCTTGTCAAGGGTGCCCTTCGGTAACAGATTCCGAAGTGAAGAGGTATCGTCTACCCTTCATAGCAACTCACCTCCTCGAGCCCTTAAGGCTTCCGAATATGGCTCGTGTTTTCTTTCCAAATACAACAACTCCAAAATATCGAATGAATACTTACATACATACGCAGCATACCTTTAATAATATTTTCTGGCGTTAATATTCACATTGGAATAAGATTGTTTTTGGTGTAAAAATGCTCCCGGAACTCGCGGAAATAAAGAGCAGGCGCAAAGCCCTTGGAATTACGCAAATGGAGCTTTCAAAGCAGGCGGGGGTGAGCCAGAGCCTAATAGCGAAAATAGAATCAGGAAACATCGTTCCTTCGTACTCGAACGCAAAAAAGCTCTTCGATTTTTTCGAGATGATGCACAAGGGCCAGCAGCTCAAGGCCAAGGATTTCATGACCCAGAAAGTCATCAGCGTGAAACCGGAGTCCGAGCTCCGCGAAGCGATAAAATTAATGGAAAAGAATTCGGTTTCGCAATTGCCCGTAATCAGCGACGGCAAAAATCTTGGAACCATTTCGGAAAAAAACGCGCTCGAGCACATAAATTCGGGGGACGCGGAAAAAGTGCTCTCCTCGAAAGTCGAGAATGTAATGGAGGAGGCGATGCCGCAGATAACCGAGGACACCCCCTTCGAGCTGATTTCCTCGATGCTCGCGCATTATTCAGGGGTCAGCGTTGTTTCGAAAGGGAAAATCGCGGGAATCATTACAAAGGCCGATCTTTTGAAGGCAATGATTTCGAAAAAGCAGGCGAAATGATTGCAATGCCGTCTTAGTTTTTCAGATTTCGCTTCAGCAACGGAGTTGTGAAATCAGTGTTGTCAATTACCAAATCGGCAAACCCCGCATTTTCCTTTATGTGCCTCCGATAAGTCGGCTCAAATACCTCAGCCAGCCTTCTCAAAGTCTCTTTCTCCGGTATCCCGCTTCGTTCCAGATCTCTTCTAATCGCCCTTTTCTCCCTTTCTTCAGGGGCTGCGTCCAGCAATATTTTCAAGTCGGAGAATTTCCTGACTCGCTCATCCAAAGTAAATATCCCGGAAACTATTACCACCGCATTGACAGGAATCCTCAGCCTGCGAAACCCTTTATCTGTGCCAGTTTTATGGCTATACGACGGTTTTTCCACCATGGTTTTTCCTGAACGGATTTGCCCGAGGTTTTTTGAGAGAACATCCAAACGAAACCAATTCCTGAAATCAAAATAACCGGCTCCAAGCTTTTTTCTTGCGGCCCGCGGAATCACGTAATCATCAACACCAATTACAACGCATTTCATGGAATTTCTTCCGAGTTCCCGTGCAAGCCTTTTCGCAAAATCCGTTTTTCCGGAAGACACGCCGCCATCAATGGTTACAACCACGGGCCTTGGCCGTTTTGCTAAAATAATTCCGGCAATTTTAGATTCCAACGTCTTTCGATGCCGTGCGACAACGGCTCTCGCGCCACGCACTGCAATTCTGCGCATTTGCTCTTGCCGACGGAATGTCCGACTTTTATTTTTCACCATAGAATACAAATGTTTTTTCAATATAAATAAAAGTAATATAGAAGCATAGAAGCCAGCCTTCGCAAAACAAAAGCTTTAAATAGAAATACCGCACCAATTGTTACTAGCCAGTAGTAACTGGTTAACTGAAGGTGGGGATTTGAAGAGGTTTTTGTTTGCAGTATTCGCCATGCTCATTATGGGCATTGCATCAGCAGCCAACACATACACTGGCTCTTGGGCAACCGACGGCACAAACATGAGGCTCACGCTCCCGTCAGGCAACCTCTCATACAATGTAGTTAACACAGCCGACCCGGAAACTGTTTCTTACGAGGAAAGGGACGGACTGCTTTACTCCACAACCGAATTCACGCCTCCTTACGAATTCGAGTGGAAAGCAATAGAAATCCCTGAAGTTTACCACAGCTTCATTCTCGGCTCTAACGGCGGATTCAGCGACGGCACATTCCTCGCGGTAATCGACAAGGAACAGGGCTACATCAACTTTTATAGCTACGACCATTCAGCTCAGACTGGGCACAACCACTGGGTATTCGAAGGCCTCGTGGATACAGGGCGCAACCTGAGCAATGGAGACGTATTCAATGTAACAGTCAACGCCAGCGGCGATGAGGTAACGATAAAAAAGAATGGAGCATCATTCGCTGACATCAGCCTTGATTGGGAAATACCAACAGGATCGGTCGGCTGGAGAGACTTCGACCCGAGAGAAAGGGGAACGGTCGGGCAAATAAAAGCCGGCGAAGATGACAACGATACGCAAGCGCCCACAACCCCCACGGGATTGATTGCGACGCCAGATTCACAGAACTCGAAAATAACACTCACTTGGAACGCCTCAAGCGACAATGTGAGCGTTCTGGGTTATCTTGTTTACACTTCGAATTCGAGCAACGGCCAGTACGACACAATACCGCCTACATCACAAAACCCGAGCCCGGTAACACAATCAACATCATATGTTGTGAGGGGCCTTTCACCCGGAACTTATTATTACAAAGTGCAGGCAGTTGACGGAGCCGCGAACATGTCGGCGCTCTCGAATTACGCGGGCGCAACCATATCGAGCGCAAACATCGCGCCTGTAATAAGCGGCATACCCGACATACAGGTGAACGGGACATCCGGGGCGAGGGCAAGGATAATCGACCTTTTCAATTATGCGAGCGACAATGAAAGCGCTAGTTCACAGCTCTCGTTCGGCCTCACCCAGACGAACGCCTCACTCATGAATTGTTTCATCGAAAGCAACCGCTACGTGAGCTGCAACGCTCCTTCGCAAAACACCAACGGGACAAACACGATAACCATAAGGGTTGAGGACCCGCAAGGTGCAAGCGCGAGCGACTCAGCAAACATCACCGTCAACAGGGACAACAGCGGCAATGACGGCAGCGACGCGCCGAGAATAAGCGGTTTGCCTGACGTGCGCATCCCTGAAAACGCGGGAGACAGGAGCAGGGCAATCAACCTCTTCGGCTACGCTTCGGATGACCAGGATTCGGACTCTGAACTTGATTTCAGGATTTCAAGGCAAAGCAACACAGGACTCATTTACTGCTTCATTGATGACGACCATTATTTGAGCTGCGAAGCCCCTAGGGAGGACGAGACAGGCACAAGCACAATTACAATAGAGGTTGAGGACACCGACGGCCAAACCGATTCCGACACGCTTGCAGTGAGGGTTGGCGCTGGAAGCGGCAACGGAAACGGTTCCGGGGTATGCGGCGACATTGAACTGACTGCTTCAAACCTAACCGTTCCGGAAAACAGCAGGAAATTGCACGCCGTGCGCATAACCAATGACTCTTCAAGGAGCTTCACGATAAGCTCTGTAAGCGCGAGCGAAACCAACCAGTACTTTTCAGTGAGGGTTGATGATTACCCGAGATCAAGCATTTCAGCGGGCGACAGCGAGGACATCGAACTCAGGATTGACGCCGAAAATGTTTCAAGTGACAGGAGCGGGGATATCGAGGTGCGCGTTTCCGGAAGGTACAGCGACGGAAGAAGCTGCTCCGGAACAAACATCAGGGAAACATTCAGGGTTACTGTTGATGACAACGCCAACGGAACAACTGATAATGGATCCGGCAATGGTTCCAATGCAATTGCGGTCGGAAGCGTGAACGTAACGCTGGACAAAAGCTCTGTTGCGCTGAATGAAGGCGAAACCAAAACCGCCTCGATTACGCTTTACAACGGCCTCGGCGACAGCACATGCATAAGCCTGAGCGCTTCGGGAACGCAGGAATTCGACGCAACCCTCTCCAATTCGAGCATTTGCCTCTCGCAGGGGCAGACACAGAGCGTAACGCTTTCAATCAGGGGAAAGGAAAATGGTGCGGGCACTTCCGAAATCAGGGCGGTTTACGGCAACAAGACAAGAGTAAGCACGCTTGGAGTGCAGGTTAATGCCGCGAGGCCTTCAATAACCGCGGTAACCGTGCCTGAAACACCGGTGCAGGGAAACGCGACAATAGTGCTGCGCAACAATGGTCCTGATTTGGCAAATGTGGAGATTGACGCAATTGATTTGCCTGAAGGCCTTTCAATGGAAAAGGTCTCAAAAGGCATCTGGAGAAGCGGCGAGGACGTCCAAATTACATTGGAAAACAATGGATATGAAGGAAACCTTGAAACCAGCCTCTTTGTTGCTTCAGACTCGGGAAACACGAGCATTCCTTTGCAGTTCGATGTTACCTCGGCGGCACAGGAAACCGGCTCAACCGGCCTTTTGAACCTTGTAACCACAATAGGGTTGGCGCTCGGCCTCATTATAGTGCTTGTCCTGGTTATTGCGGGAATAATGAGCATTTTCGGCAAGAAAGCCGATTCCGGGCAGTAAAGCCGAAACGCTTCAATTTGGCTGTTCGGCCCCAAAAAACCTTCCTGCAAACCTTTAAATACAACCTAAACAGAAATTATATAACATATTCAGGTTAAAGAGTGAATTATATGAGGTGGGGTTCAATAACACTGGTTTTTCTGGCCCTTTTCGTGGCCAACGCGGGCGCACTCATAAGCGGCTTTCCTGATTCAATAACTGTCGGGGAAACCCCTTCACAGATTGCATTTACGGTTGAAAACGATTCAGGAATAAGGCAGCCGATTTCTGTTCAGGTTGCGCTTCCTTCGGACTACGAAATCGATGCCCCGGAATACGCGGAAGCAAACTCAAGCGCAACAGTGAAAATAACCGTTTACCCGCAGAAAGGGCTCGAAGGAAGCACCCAAAAAGGCGTTGTCTCGGTTGATGTTGCCAATAACCTTGCGGAAAAAAACATTCTCGTGAATTACGCTTACAAGGACGAGTGCACACTGACAATTGACGCGCAAAACAACGACGGCAAAATAATCCTGGAAATGGAAAACGCTTCATACAAAAGCAAAACAGCAAGGCTTGTTTCGCTTGAAAAGGCTCCGCAGGACTGGAACATTGCCGGAAACACGGAGTTCATAATTGGGGCGTACGAAAAAAGGGCATTCGAAACCAAGCTCGCGCAAAACAGCGCGTTCGAAGGGAACATTGAACTCGTTTTCAGCTGCAGCGGAAAAACAATCACAAAGGAAATAAGCGTGAAGCGCGATGAACAGGGAGCGCTCGCAGGCCTCGCAACAATAGGCAGCATGTTCGAAAACGCCGGGGACACAGGCTTCATCATTGACGCGTTCCTCGTAATAATAGCCGCAATATTGATGATTGCATTCATTGCAAGGCTCGTGAAAATACTCAACACGGGAAACCAGACAAAACTCAGGGTGAAAAAATGAGCAACGCAAAAACAAAAACAGCAATAATCACGGCAATAGCACTGATACTTTTGGCGCCACTCATGGCGGCAAGCGCAGGCACACCCGCAATCATAGGGATTCCGGACATAACCATCACAAAGAATTCCGGCAACCTTGACAGGTTCGTCGACCTGCGCGATTACGCGCAAAGCAATGAAGGCGCGAACAATCTCTTCTACACGCTTACTTCACAGTCAAACAACAGGCTCATAGACTGCTTCATAGAATCTGAACGCTACGTGAGCTGCAACGCTCCCGGAAGGAACCTTGCCGGGATGAATGCGCTCACAATAACCATAACGGACTCACAGGGAAGGCAGGATTCGGATTCGTTCAACGTAACTGTAAAGGACATCGCAAATATTGACGAAATAATTTTCAAAGCCGAAAGGAGCCGCGTTACAATAGAGCCAGCGAACTCAATCAACGTGGCCTTCACGGTTGAAAATTCCACGATGGAAAAACAGTGCTTTGAAACAACCGCGGTTCTCGACAGCGACGAGAGGGACGAAATAAAGGTTACCCCGAGCGTAAGGCAATTCTGCCTCAACAGCGGCGAGAAAACAGGCTTCTCCGCAACAATCACGAGCTTCAATGACGCGAGAACGGATTCATATGATGCGCTCGTGCGGCTTGATTACGGCACAGGCACAAAGGAAATTCCTATTGAAATCGAGGTAATTGACAATGAAGACCCCGTCGATATAATCAGGATAAGCGATTATTACGTGTGCAAGGAGCCATACACGCAGGACATCAAAGTAAGGCTCGAAAACAATTCGGGCGGAACGCAAACCATAAGGCTCAATGCCGAGCACCAGCTCCTGCTCCCGGTTTTTGAATTCCCCGAAACCACGCTCAGCGGCAACGAGTCGGACGAGATGGACCTCACCATACACACAAACGAAACCACTGCTCTGGGAGAATACACCATACCGGTATTCGCGCGGAGCGAAGACCAATATGTCGAAAGGAGCATAACATTCAGGCTCGTGGAATGCAATGAGGACGCTTTCACTCTCAAGGTCAGCCCGAACAGCGCCACAATTGAAAGGAACGGCCGGCAAACTTACACGATAACCCTCACAGGCAACATTGATGAGGGCCAGTACGTTTCACTCAGCGCCGACAGCGACCTTGAAACACAACTTGCTAGCACAAGCGTTTTCCTTCCGGCCTATGCGGAAAAGAAAGTGAAGCTCATTGCAAAAGCAAGGGGGTCAGACAAGAAAGGCGAACACAAAATAATTGTTTACGCGTGGAACGCAAAAGAAACAGAGCAGAAGGAAGTCAGGGCGGAGGTAAAGGCGGAGCACAAAATAGAAATATTTGCCGCGAACAATGATTTTGACGCGAGGGTATGCTCGGCAACCTCGGGCCAGACATTCGAAATAATCGTGAGGAACAACGGAGATTACGCGGAAACCGTGAAACTCGGCCTCGAGAACGTGCCCAACACGATTCAGGCCGTGGTTTCAGACAGAAGCATAAGCGTGGCCGCTGGAAAAGAAAAGAAAATGTATGTCTTCATAAACCCGGCATTCGACGCGGAACTCGGGGACTACACAATAAGCCTTGTTGCACAGGCAGGAAACATGACCAAGAGGCAGAGCCTCAGGTTCAGGGTTATTGAGGCGCAGGAAACCCAGCAAAATAATTCGCCTGTCGTTGCAAACCAAAGCCCGGAAGACGCTGAAAATCCGGGCAACCGGGAAGGCGCCGGCAATGCCGGAACCAAGGAGAGCGGAAACGGCTTTTTTGCGGGATTTGCGGCCCTTTCCCAGGGCGAAGCGCTGCTCGGAGGGGTTATGATTTTAATACTTCTCCTCGCCATACTAATAGGCGTGTCACTACTTAACAGTAACAAATCAAATGGGGATTGGGTTTATTACAACAGGGCTGCAAAATGAACTTGAAAATAGTCATTGCGGGATTGGTTGCCGTTATTCTGGGCGCGTACGCACATGGAGCAACACTCACCGGAACCTGCGACAATGTATCAACGCAGTGCGACCTTTCACTCAGGGAACTGGAGCTATGCAACAACAGCGCATCAACTGAAACTTATTCTTCATACTTCAGCGGAAACACATCCTCTTGGTTCAATGTTCTTCCCGGAAGAGTAACCCTTGGCCCGGATGAGTGCGAACAGCTCAGGGTTTATACTGTCGCAAATTGTTACGCTGACCCCGGAATTTACAGTGCGGAACTCATTGTGCAGAACACCGAAACAATAAGGGCAACCTGTTTACTCGAGGTAAAGCAGGGCCACTTTGTAGGCATTGACGTGAGGCCCGCAGTGCAGGAGGCAACGCAGTGCGAGGAAAAAACTTACGAGATCGTGGTTTCAAACAACACGATTGTGCCGAACCAGAGCATCGAGCGCGTTGACTTGTCAATAAGCGGCATCCCGAATGATTGGTACACTCTGGAGGAACAGCGCGTACTCGTGAAGAAAGGCGAACCCCAGACAGTGAAAATGCACGTGCAGGCGCCATGCGACACTGATTTTGGAAGTTATGAATTCACTGCGCGCGCAACCCTTGTGAACCCGAACTTTTACTCTGAAGACAATGCGCAGTACGTGCTCCGGCAGGGGCAGGGAAGCCAATTGATTCTCGGTGCGGGATTTGACGCGGGCAAAATAAGCGCGTGCCTTGAAACCCCGGGCGAGGCAAAAATAAGGGTAGTGAACAACGGAAAGCTTGCCGACAATTACAAAATCACTCTCGAAGGCCCGGAGTTTGCGAAGCTCGACAGGACAAGCATTGCTCTCGACCCGGGAAAGGAACAGGAAGTAACATTGAAGCTTAATGAAACAAATATGCAGCCGGCCAATTACGAGTTCGGCCTCAATCTGCAAAGCACGCTTTTCGATTACTCGGCCTCAAAGCCGTTCACGGTCAACCTGCAGGACTGCTACAACCTCCAGGTTGAAAAGCTCGGGGGAAATGAAAACGTGTGCGTCGAGGATACGCCGGTTTACAAGTTCAGCCTCAAGAACAACCGCACAAAAACAGTTGACCTTGATGTGAGCGTACTTGGAATAGGCGCGCAACTCGATAACCCGAAAATCTCCATCGGCCCCGGGGAAACAAAAACAATCGAGGCAAGGCTTGATGTCAGCAACCTCGCGGAAAAGGCCAAGGCAGTGAAGAAAACCGATTTGGCCGTCGAACTTTTGATGGACACTTCGGGCTCGATGATTGAGCAGAACATGGGCAAGACAAAAATAGACGCCGCAAAAACCGCAATCATAAACCTCGTGAACAAAATCAATGAAGTTGATTTGGGGATGAGGGTTTTCGGCCAGGGAGCGCTATGCGAAGATTCGCAGTTGCTCGTTCCCGTGAAGAACCTTGATATTCCGGCAATAACCGACAGGGTTTCCGCATTCAAGCCCGCGGGAAAAACGCCCTTGACACAGGCACTCGGGGCAAGCATCGCCGATTTCCCGGCAGGAAAGCAGAAAGCGATTATACTCGTGAGCGACGGCAGGGAAACATGCGAGGGAAACATAACCGAAACCGCGAAGGAACTGGCGCAGAACCGCATAACGGTTTATTCAATCGGCTTTGACATTGATGCGGACGGCCAGAAACAGCTGCAGGAAATTTCGCGCACGACAAACGGAAAGTACTTCGACGCAAGGAACTCGGAAGAGCTTTCTGAAGTGCTGCAAAAGATTTCACAGGAACTCGACATCATTCCAAGCGGCATTGGGAGGAAAACCTTTACAGTGAGGCTTGATTCGCCGAACTTTTCCTACGAGAAGGACTTCAGCCTAGTTGTTTCGGACTGTTATAACGCGGCATTGGTTGCGCCGGAGCTCAATCTTTGCCTCGGCGTCGACAAGAACGAGTCCATAAAGCTCGCGAACATCGGTTCCGAAAAGCAGGCATTCAATTTGAGTTACTCGCCGGACTGGATCAATGGGCCGGCAAGCATTGAGGTTGAGCCAAACACAGACGCAACAGTCCCTTTCACGGCGCGCACGCCGAACGCAAAGGCGGAGGAAACCTACAGCGTGAAGGCGGTTTCCGGAAGGCTCGTGCAGTTCAACGAGGAAAAAAACATCAATTACCTTTCAAACGCGGGATGCTTCGGAATAGACCTCATAATCCTTGAACCTGTGCTTGACGCGGCGACATGCGAAGGCCAGAAGCAAACCCTCATAATCGAGAACCGTGGCGTAATTACGCAAAACGTGAAGCTTAGCGCGGACAAGCCGTTCGTTTTCATGGTCGAGGCCGAGGTTAATGTCGAGCCGGGAGAAAGGGAGGAAGTGAACTTCTTTGTGTCACCTCCATTTGACCTGCCGAGAACAACTTTCATTACAATCAATGCGGAAACGGACCGCGGATTCAAAACCAGCGCACAGCTCAAGCTCGAGGTTTCGGGCAACGAGGAATCATTCGGTTTGGGAGAAGTTGATTTGAGGGTGCAGGACCTGAATTTCACGGAAGTCGAAGGACTCGAACACAACATTGAAGTGAATTTCGAGATTTACAACGACAGCAACAGGACACTTGAAGTTTTCAATGCGACAACGCTTGACTTCAACGGGGTTGTGCAGCTGGAAAACAGGTTCATACAGGCAAAGGAAACCGTAAAAGCGAGAATACTCGTGAAAATCCCGGAGGAAATGAGGGGAAAAACTGTAACCGTTCCGTTCAGCCTCGAAACTGATGAAGGAACTTACACGAGAAACGCGGCATTCCAGTATGCCGGGGCAACGGCTGAAACTCCTGGAACAGACCAGAACGTTGTCATTGAGGAACCGGTAAGCGTAGGGACAGGATTGTTCAGCCTCGCGACCATATCCACGGCAATACTCGGGTTCCTTGTATTGCTGGTCATAGGCCTCATTATAATGAGCGCGTACAATGCCTCAAAGCACGAGGCCGAAAAAGAACAGCCGGGCAACGGAAACGGGAAACAAAGCATTTACGAAACAAGGGCCGCGGAACCTGAAGAGGAAACCCCGAAGAAAAAAAAGCCCGCAAAGAAAAAGGCAAGCAGGAAAAAGTAACTATTTTTTGCCGTTCGAATAAAAATACTCGGCCAGAAAAGGGCTGTTTATGAACAATGCGCGCTCGTGCGCCTCATCCTGCTTTTCAGGGGTCATGAAAAGCAGCACAGAATTCTTGTCGAAAACCATGAAACGGGCGCCGGGCTGCCTCCTGTTCGCAATAACCTTAACCCCCTTGGCCCCCAAAGCATCAAAATAATTGCTGAAGGAAGCCTTTTTCCGCTTTATTGAGCTGTCCAGAGCGGAAATTAGGACGCTCTCAACGCACTTTTCGAGTTCCTGTGAAATGAGGGAGTAAATGTTGTGCCTGCCATCGACTACCCAAGCCTGCTCGCTCCCAAAATCGCTCTCCTTTGAGGAATTTTCAAGCGAAAATGCGACACCCTCAAGTTCCTTGAGCTCCTTCTCAAGCCGCTCATTCCTTGACCTCGCGAGGCCCTCGAAAACCTTTGAAGGCGAAACCGCGACAAACTCAATCGGCTTCGAAGCCGACTTAATCACAAAGCCCTTTTTCTCAAGCGTGGAAAGCACATCATAAACTCTCGCCCTTGGAACCGAAGCGCTCCTGCTCAGCGCAACCGCGGAAGACTTCCCCATTGAGAGGAGCGAGCGGTAAACCTTTGCCTCGTACTCGTTCAGGCCGAGCTTTTTTATCTCTTCAATCATCGCATCAATCAGGAAGTCCCAGTATAAAAAATTTCTTGTCCGGGGGGACTCTGGGACAAAATTGGGTGATTTTGTGGTTTTTGGGTTTTTCTAGTCCAAAACGACCACGTAAGCCCGCTTCCCTACATATTTTACTGGCACGTCGGCTTTTGCCGAGTTGCCGAACGGTGTTACCGTTCGGTCTAGAACGGCGACAACTTTTTTGTCCGTGAGTTTGAATTCTTTGTTTGTAACTTCCACTTTTCTGCTTGGCATGTTGTAACCCTCCGCAGATATGGATATCCAAGGATATCCTTAAATAATGTTTGTTTCTATTTGCGGACATGAAGTTAACGAACAGGCAGTTTCAAAAAACGCTTGATGAGATTGAGTGGCTCAAGAAGTTTTACAGCAAACATTTTGCTGTTGAAGCAAAACCGTTTACTGGTGAGCATGACAAGAAACTGCGCACAGAAATGCGCGCAGTAGTGGGGCGCATCAACAGTGATGTTGATAAGGCGGCAGAACCGATAACTCTTGTTGATGGCAAGCCCGGGAGGCCGCCGAAAGACAGAATCCTTCTTACAAAGTTGCACTTGTTCCAAGTGCTCTTCGAGTTCACCAACCGCGAAATGGAATGCTTCTCGCTCATGTTTCTCTTGAACGGTGATGAGGCATTCAGCTACAAAACCATTGAGCGCGCATACTCAGACCCGATTGTTGCAATTATTCTCCACAACCTCTTTGTGATGAGCTCGGGCGAACCTCGCAGAGTTGATTCGAGTGCTGATGGAACAGGCATCGGCCTGTTCATCTCAAAGCATTACAGAAAAGACAGGGAGCAAGACCTCAAAGAAGAAAAAGAAACCAGCAAACGCAAAGAATATTTGATGAGTGTCGCCATTCTCGATATTGACACGAACATCTACGTTGGTTATGCCGCGGGTTTCAAATCTGAGAAAAAACTTTTCGTTGAGGCGCTTCTCATGGCCCGCAAAGCGGGCTTTGAATTCGATTCAATGCGCCTCGATAAATATTACGCGTATCAATCCATTTTCAAGCACGTTGGAAAACAAACACGCGTCATTGTTATCCCAAAAAAGAACGCAACCATCCGCGGGCCAAAAGAATGGAAACAACTCATAACCAGCCTGATACTCGCACCCTTTTCATTCCTCGCAGATTATTTCAAAAGGGTGCGCAGCGAATACAACTTCTCAAAAGATAAACGCAAATTCGGAGGTATCAGGCAACGCCTCCAAGAACGCATCATAACCGCGGCTTTCAGCCGCGCAACCCTACACAACTACTCAGCCAAACACATGAAAAGCTGAGTTTTGTCCCAGAGTCTTCACAACCTATTTATACATGAAAGCCGATTGATTTACTCATGAACAGGACTGTTCTTGCGTTCCTAATCGCGGCAATTTTTGGGCTGATAATTGTTGCGGGCTGTGTGGAAAAAAAATCAGGCATTCCGGGAATCGCGGAAAACAATAATGCGCAGGCGCAGGGCACGAACAACAATGGCGCCGCCCCGGGCAGCGCGGAAGCAACGGCACAGCAGGCACTCAGGGATAAAATAAGCATCTGCCTCAAGGAAGCAACGCAGGCAAAAAAGGATTCGTGCTTAACCAATCTCGCAAAATCCGAAAAGAATGCAGAGCCGTGCGAGAGCCTCCAATTGCTTTCAAAGGACAACTGCTACTACGAGGTTGCATCGGCCGCAAAAAATATTGATTACTGCGAAAAAATAAAGAACCCGGACATACAGGCAAGGTGCTTCGGGAACACAGCGGCACAGGGCAATAGCGTTGAGGCGTGCCAGAAAATCCCCTCACAGCCGGACCAGGACACGTGCATCAGCGGCGTGGCGAAAGCCCAAAAAAATCCCGGGTACTGCGCCCTGATTTTTGACCCCGCAATGAGGGACCCGTGCTATGTGGAAACCGCAAAGCTCGCAAAAAATGATTCGGCGTGCGCAAAAGTCAGCACGAGAAAAGAAGCGGGAAAATTCATCAGGGACAATTGCTATTACGGCGTTTCAAGCAAGCCGAACGGCGAGTCATGCGCATTGCTGCTCGAAACAGCGAGGAGGGCGGACTGCTTTTCGAATGCGGCAAACAAGCCTTCTGAGGGAATTGACTGCAATTTCAATGATGATGCCTCGAGAAACAACTGCAATTACTGGGCGGGCACTAAAGGCGGGAGTATTGCAAACTGCTACGAGCTCACGAACGATAAAACAACGGCCTGTGTCGAAACCGCGGTTGATGCAAATGTCACCGCGGCCAACTGCGTGAATGTGCGGTCTTCGGAACTCGAACTAAGGAACGACTGCTATTACAATGCGGCAAAGAATGAGGCGGACGAAAAAACATGCGAAAGCATAACCTCGGACCCGAAACAAAAAAGCGGTTGCTTTGCACAATTGGCTTCACTGAAGCAGGATGAAAAAATATGCCAAAAAATCAGCGACATCGCCGACAGGGATTCCTGCTATTCCGCGGTCGCGCTGGCGAAGGGCGATTACACGGTTTGCGAATCAATAAGGACCGATAAGCCTTATTACACGTGCTTTGCGGAAATAGCCTCCAAGTATTCCGCGCCGAGCATCTGCGCCGAAGCCCAGAGGGCGAGGATGCAGAGACTTCCTTACACCGGAAAGGACTACTGCTATAAGGAGTATGCGGTGAAGGAAAATTATGTGCTCTCATGCTACGAAATAAAGTTCAGTTCGCTTGTAGCTGAATGCGTTGACGAGGTTGAAGGTACGGAATAATAAAAACCCCGGCATTTGGAGCTGCACCGGGAACGTTTAAAATACCTTTAAGCGCTCACAATTATATGGACGAAGCCAATCGCATAATAGTGCTTGATTTCGGGAGCCAGTACACTCATTTGCTTGCTAGAAGGATTCGCGAACTCGGGGTTTACTCGGAAATAATGGCGCCCACCGCTGATTCGGAAGAGCTGAAAAATTCCAAAGGAATAATACTGAGCGGCGGCCCGAAGAGCGTTTACGAAAAGGATGCGGTTGCGTTTAACCCGGAAATTTTTTCACTCAGCATTCCGGTGCTCGGGCTGTGCTATGGCCAGCAGCTCATTGCGCATGAGCTCGGCGGAAAGGTTGAGCTCGGCAAAGTGCGCGAGTACGGAAATGCGATGCTGAGGATTGAAGACAGCGCGTTGTTTGAGGGCCTGCCGCGCGAATTCAATGTCTGGATGAGCCACGGGGACAAGGTGCAAAAACTGCCCAAGGGATTTGAGGGAAAGGCAGGCACAGAAGATTGCGCGTATGCCGCAATTGCCGACGTGAAAAGAAAGATTTTCGGGCTGCAGTTCCATCCGGAGGTTTCCCACACGGAATTCGGCATGCAAATGCTTTCGAATTTCGTTTTTTCCATATGCGGGGCGGAGAAAGACTGGGGCATGGAGAATTATTTGGAGAAAAAATCCGTGGAAATAAGGGCGCAAGTCGGGGGCAAAAACGTTTTTTTGCTTTTGTCTGGAGGAGTGGACAGCACGGTTTGCCTGGCGCTTCTCAACAGGGCCCTGGGCTCCGGGAGAATACACGCATTGCACGTTGACACAGGTTTCATGCGCAAGAACGAGAGCCTGCTTGTAAAAGAGGAGCTGGAAAAACTGGGCGTAACGGAAATACACGTGGCTCGTGCCGAAAAAAAATTTATCCGCGCCTTGAAGGGAATTTATGAGCCCGAGGAGAAAAGGAACATAATCGGAGGGCTTTTCATTGATGTCGCCTTGGAGGAACTCGGGAACCTTAATTTTGACACTGAAACGTGGCTGATCGGCCAGGGCACAATTTATCCTGACACGATTGAAACAGGGGGAACGGAAAACTCGAACAAAATCAAGACGCACCACAACCGCGCCCCCATAATAATGCAGATGATCCAAAAAGGCCGCGTCATAGAACCTTTGAACCAATTGTACAAGGACGAGGTCCGCGAATTGGGAAGGCTGTTGGGCTTGCCGGAAGCGCTCGTGAACAGGCATCCGTTCCCAGGCCCCGGCCTTGCAATAAGGATTCTGTGCAGCGACGGAAAACAGAAGGCCGATGCGGAACTCGGAAAAAAAATAAACACGCTCGCAACTACAGAGGGCTATGAGGCAAAATTGCTGCCGATAAAATCGGTTGGCGTGCAGGGGGACAGCAGGACTTACCGCAATGCCGTTCTTGTCGAGGGCGCACTGGATTACGCCGCACTGGAAAGGCTCTCCACAAAAATCACGAATTCCTTTGACTCGATAAACCGCGTGGTTTGCCTTTTGAAGCCCGAGAAAATCAACTCGATGAAGCTTGAAAAGGCCTACCTTTCGGTTGAGAGAACGGAAAGGCTCAAGGAGGCGGACGCGCGCATAATGCAATTGGTTGAGGAAAAGGGCCTGCTTAACGAAATCTGGCAGTTTCCGGTTATTTTGTTGCCGATTGACTTCAACAAAAAAGGCGAGGGCATTGTTTTGAGGCCGGTTTATTCAAAAGAGGCGATGACCGCAAAATTCGCGCGCATAGGCGAGAGCATCCTGGGTGAAATGGTTGAAAAAGTGCTTGAAGTGAAAGGCATCGGCGCGGTGATGCTTGATGTTACGCACAAGCCGCCGGCCACAATTGAGTGGGAGTAGGTGAATTACCCACGCCTAAAGGCGTGGGCTTCTCTTCACGCCGCCCACTTCTGTAGAGTCGTTTGATGGATGTCTCCTTGCGCCCTCACATATCTGCGTTCTACTTCAATGTCTACGCC
>AQRS01000024.1 GCA_000402355.1 Candidatus Iainarchaeum andersonii SCGC AAA011-E11 | reverse complement strand
TGTTGTTCCAAAAAAAATCCTGCTTCTCGCCCTTTTGCTGGTTTCGCTCCTCGCGTATCCCGCGCTTTTATTGACGCCTTTCTTCCCCGCGAGCGCGGATCCAACAACTACGGGCAGCGTCGCTTTCCTGCATGATAGGATACCATTGGATTACCAACCATATTCCGCGCTTAATTTCGGCTACCAAATAGGGTTTCCCCTGCTCGTGAACGCGTTTTCGGATATTTTCACCTTTCTTCCCGTTTACCTGTGGTCATGGCTCCTGTCTCTGGTTTCGGGCGCATTGCAGCTGTTCGGGGTTTACTTTGTTGCGCGCGAATTCTTCAAAAGCGAAAAAGCGGCGGAGTTCGCATCATTGCTGTTTTTCGGGACCAAGCTTGTTTATGAAAACTTTTATGTTGGGGAATACGCGTGGCTGCTCGCGACAGCGCTGATGCTGTTCGCGCTGTATTTCGCCGCGAAAAAATCGGCCCTGCAATACCTTCTTTTTCCCGCAATCCTTGTGCTTCATCCGGCAATAGCTTTCAACGCGCTTATTTTCTTTGCGATTGCGTGGATTTTTTACCCAGGTTATTTCGAGCTGAAGAAAATTTTTGTCTCTGCCCTGCTTGCAATCCCGGCCTTTTTTGCGAATTATTCGCCAATAATTTTCAACGTTCTTTTCGGAACGGGCGTGTCGGCCGGCGAACCCGGAAGAGGCCTCATGTATTATGCGCAGCTGCTTCCAACGTGGGTCGGATTCGCGGTTTTTTCCGTGTTCGCGGTTTCTTTCGCTTACCTTGCCCTGCAAAAATTTTCTTTTACAAGGGAGCAGAAAATGTTCGGCGTGCTTTTTGCTTCGGGCGCTTTGCTTTACCTTTTGTTCGGTTTTTTTGGAGTGCCGCTGGTTGGCAAGGCGGTTGAACTGGCGCTGCTGGGGGTTCTCTTTCTGGCCGCGTCTTTCCTGGAAAAAATACGCCTGCCGGATACAAGCCGGTTCAAACTGGCATTATTGGTTTTCTGCCTGGTTTTTTTCTTCACTTCCTCGATACTCACGCATTACAGGGACGGCTCCAAAATAACGCTTGAAGAGGCTGCCTTTGCAGCCGAATTCAGGGAGTTCGACCCCGAATTATCCAGGACACTCTTCCTGGCTCCTTACTCTTACAAAATCGCCGAGTTCTCAAACAAAGTGCCGTTTGACCTGACGGGGCATTACCTGAGTGACGTGAAACTGCTTTATTATTCGCAGGAAGAATACGCCAAGCTCAAGGGCCTCACGAAAATAACGCAGTCAATAGTTGACACTTTGTGCAATGAGTGCATTGACGGCCTTGACGTAAAGTATGTTGTGGTCAAAAACGGTTATTACGGGAAAACCCTTGATTATCCCGTTGCCTTTTCAACAAGGGGTTTTGTGGTTTACAGGAAAACCTGAGGCGCGTTGCCAATATTTTTAATACAATCTAACCGACTCTTTTTTATGAAAGTCTTGATAACGGGCTGTGCAGGTTTTATAGGAAGCAACCTCGCCAAACAACTTGTAAAGAATAACGTTCCGATAGTGGGAGTGGATAATTTTTTCGGCAATTACGATGTTTCGCTCAAGAGAAAAAACATTGCCCCCATCCTGGAAAGCAAACTGGCGGAATTCATCGAAGGGGACATTAATGGCCAAAAACTATTCGAATGGCTTTCAAAAAAATCCATTACCCATGTCGTTCATCTTGCGGCCAGGACAGGCGTAAGGGATTCTTCCAAGTATCCTGGCGAATACCTGAAAACCAACATCATAGGCTCCCTTAATGTCCTCAATTTTGCCCGCGACAACAAAATAAAATCGGTTGTATTGGCATCAACTTCCAGTGCTTATGGAAAGAACAAAACCCCGTTTAACGAGGAACAAAAAGTTTCCACCCCGCTAAACATTTATGCTGCCTCAAAAATCGGCATGGAAAACCTCGCCCATTCATTCCACCATTTGTACGGCACCCCGATTACAATACTCCGTTTTTTCACAGTTTACGGGCCTGGAGGGCGCCCCGACATGGCCGTTTACAAATTTGCCGATTTAATTTCAAAAGGCAAACAAATAGAAGTTTATGGTGACGGAAAAGCCAAAAGGGATTTCACCTATGTTTCCGATGCCACCGACGGCATATTGCTGGCATTGGAAAAGCCAAAAGGTTTTGATACTTTCAATATCGGAAACTCGGACTCAAGGAGCGTATCGGAACTCATAATGCTTTTGGAAAAAAACTTCGGAAAAAAGGCGAAGATAATTTATTCTGGAAAAAGAAAAGAGGATGCCGAGGCCACTTTGGCGGATATTTCCAAAGCCAGGGCAACCCTGGGTTTTTCCCCGAAAGTGGGGCTCGAAGAAGGCGTAAAACTCTTCACAGCGTGGTTCAGGCAGCACCGGAAAAACAATGCTTTTTAATCATTAGTTGACCTGTAGTTTACATGAAGCTAGTTGTCACGATTCCGGCTTTCAACGAGGAGAAAACAATCGGGAAAGTGATTCAGGAGATACCGCAAAAAATCCCCGGAATCACAAAAATAGATGTGCTGGTAATTGATGACGGCTCTTCAGATTCGACTTCGGGTGTTTCGCGAAAATTCGGGGCAACCGTAATAAGGAACACTTCCAATAGGGGCCTTGCACAGGCATTTTCCAGGGGCGTGGCAGGGGCGCTCGAAATGGGTGCCGACATAATAGTGAACACCGATGCGGATTTTCAGTACAACCAGGCGCAGATTCCGCTGCTGGTCAAGCCCATCGTGGATGGAAAATCCGACATAGTGCTCGGCTCGAGGTTCCGCGGAAAAATAGAGCACATGCCTCTCCACAAGAAACTCGGGAACCAGTTGGTGTCATTGCTGATGCGCACAATTACCGGCATTCCCCTGACCGATTCCCAAACAGGGTTCAGGGCTTTTTCCAGGGAGGCCGCGCTGAGGATAAACATTTTTTCCGATTACACTTACACCCAGGAAACAATCCTCGAGGCGTTTGACAAAAAACTTTCAATACTTGAGGTTCCGGTCGACTTCAGGAAGAGGGACGGGCCTTCCAGGCTCATTTCCAACATTTTTGTTTACGCCAAAAGGGTGGGCCTCACGATACTTTCATCTTACCTGAATTACCGCCCCCTGAAGGTTTTTTCTTTTGTAGGCGCCCTGATGTTCCTTGCAGGAACAATGTTCGGGCTCCGCGTGCTCGTGCACTACATTTCCACGGGCCTTGTTTCGCCTTACCTCCCGAGCGCTGTCCTGTCGGCCTTGCTCCTCATAGTGGGCTTTCAGGTCGTAATAATCGGCCTCATTGCCGAGATCATGAAGAGGTCCAGGAAAGTCCAGGAAGAAATATTGTATTATGAAAGAAAAAATGTGCTGAAAAAATAGTTTTGTTGCCGTGGTATGATGAAGTTTGACAGAAGAATTCTCCTGTTCATAGGGCTGTTTTTTTTTGCATTCATTTTGTCAAGGGTTGACCTGGGGCTTGTTGCAGTAACGCTCGCGGGCATTGATGCGGCTATTTATGTTTCTGCCCTCTTTGTTCTCCTCATGCTGATTTTGCTGAAGGGCCTGAAATGGAAAGCCATCCTGAAGAGCCAGGGCCAGGTCATTTCCCTTGCAGAATCCACCTGGCTGGTGAACGTGGGTTTTTTTGTGAGCAGCGTGACCCCCGGCAGGATAGGGGATTTCGTGCGGGCGCTTTACCTAAAGGGGGACGGTGTGCCGCTTTCCATTGGGGTTTCCTCCGTTATTCTCGACAGGGTAATTGACGTGAGCATTCTCCTGGGTTTCGCGCTGCTTTCGAGCCTCGCTTTCATAAGCTTTTATGGTTACTCCGCCGTTTCAGTGGAACTGATTTTTTCTGTGTTCCTGGTTTTCATTTTGGGTGTTTTTCTCCTCTTCAAGGAAAAGTACCTGAAGATTCTCCTCAGGCCGGCCTTTAACTTCATTGTCCCTGATGACATGAAGGAGAGGGTTTCGGTCGGGTTCTCAAGTTTTTTTTCCGCGCTGAAACTCGTGAAAAAAAGCCCCGTGCTTTTCCTGTCCTCGGTGCTCCTGGGCATTGTCATTTGGGTAGTGGGCACGTTCTTTTTCTATCTTCTCGCTGTTTCCCTGTCAATAGGCATGCCGCTTGAATTCGCTTTCCTCGTCTTCCCAATAACTTCTCTTCTTGACCTTCTCCCGATAAGCGTTTCCGGAATCGGCACGAGGGATGTTTCCCTGGTATTCCTGCTTTCATTCGTTTCCGTGTCAAGCGAGAGTGCCGTGGCCCTTTCACTCCTTTTTTTCTTCACGGGTTACGTGCTCGTGTCATTTTTCGGCTTCATGTTTTTCCTCCGCAGGCCCATCAACATGCGGTTTCTCGACAGCAAAATAATGTGACCGCAAATGCGCCCATCAACTTTGTGGCCTGTTATAGCAGACCAATAAAATATTTCGGCGACATTTTTGGTCTGCTATCTAGCACCTGATGCCCAAGGGCATTAGGCCTCGTACCCTACGGGTAGAAGGAACCACGAAAGTTTTTCGGTTTTTCCCGTGGTTTGCTATAGCATGTTTTTTAAACTATGGCAGACCGCGAAAGTTTTTCGGCATTTCATGGTGGTCTGCTAGATAGCAAACCATTAAATCCATCAAATTACTTTATTGGTTTGCTATAAACTGGGTTTGAATCCTTATTCACGGTGTTTTAATTGGGCAGACTGATTTTGTATTCTTTTTTTGCTTTTCTGGCAGGGGTATTCCTTTATTCGCTCTTTTTTGCCAACTGGCTCCTTGATTTTTTCTGTTCATGCGGCTTCCGGGTCGGCGCATTAATTGATGCATCGAATTGGCTGTTCCTGTTTTCGGTTCTCGGATTTATGGCGGAATTCGCATTCATGAAATTGAATGAAAAGCCGAGAACGGTGAGGCAGGACCCAATCACAAACCCGCAAATAAGCGTGGGGATGACCGCTTACAATGACGAGCTTTCCATCGGAGGCGCCGTAAGGGATTTCAAAAAAATGAGCGAAGTGGTGAACATTGTCGTTATTGACAACAATTGCGTGGACAAAACAGCCGAGGTCGCGAGGAAGGCCGGCGCAAAAGTCGTAAAAGAACCAATACAGGGGTACGGGGCCGCGTGTGTCCGCGCCCTCAAGGAAGCGAGGAAGGCCGGCAACCTTGTCTGCCTTGTTGAGGGCGACCAGACCTATTTTGCGGCCGACATCAAGAAACTCCTTGCTTACATTGAAAATGTCGACATGGTGGTTGGAACAAGGACCACCATGGAAATCGTGGCTTCCGATTCGCAGGTAACCCCATTCATTCAGATAGGCAACATTTTTGTTGCAAAGCTCATCCAGCTCAGGTATTGGGGAAAGCTGAGGCTCACCGATGTCGGATGCACTTACAGGCTGATACGCCCGGAAGCCCTTGATAAAATCATTGGTAATTTTGATGTCACCGGAAACCACTTTTCCCCGCACATGATAATGGCGGCACTGAAAATGGGCCTCAAGGTTATTGAATGCCCGATTGCTTTCAGAAAAAGAGTAGGGCAGAGCAAGGGAGTGGGGAACGATTTTGTGAAGGGCCTGGTTAACGGTTTCCAAATGATTTTTGATATCCTGAAATCTTGAAAAGGTGGGCTTCTTTTGTCTTGCAATGTCTGCGGTTCTGGCAATGCGGTTTTTTTCCTGAAATGCGCAGATTTCGAGTTCCGCGAAAAACAAGTGGAACTCTCAAAGTGCGGCTCCTGCGGAACAATTTCCGTCAATCCGCTTCCCCCTGATAAGGAACTTTCCGGGTATTACAGGGGGAATTATTATGAAAAACCCGGTTTTATTTTCGGCATAATACAGGGCCTGAGGAAAGTTTTTTTTTCCGGAATAACGCCCGAAAAGGTTCTCGATATCGGCTGTGGTGCCGGCACCTTTCTCAAAACAATGAAAAATCTTGGCTGGGAATGCTCGGGCATCGAGGTTTCCGAGTCATCAAAAAAATTCACGCGCAAATTAAAATCACAGGGAATCGATGTCAAATACGGCGACCTGCTGAAAGCCGGTTATAAAAAAAATTCTTTTGGCCTCATTACATTCTGGCATGTCGTCGAGCATTTGAAAAAGCCGGGGCTCTATCTTGAACGCGCCAACGAATTGCTGAAAAAGGGCGGGTTGCTTTTCATAGCTGTTCCGAACATTGACAGCTTCAGTTTCAGGCTTTGGAAATCCAATTGGTTCCACCTGGATGTTCCCAGGCACCTTAACCATTTTTCCCCGGGAACCATTTCCGCTTTGGTTGAAAAAAACGGGTTCAGGGTTGTAAAAATATCCCACTATTCATTTGAATTCAACCCTTTCGGAGTCCTGCAGTCCCTGTATAATTCGCTCGGGTTCGAATTCGATTTCCTGTACAAACTAATGAAAAAAAAAACCCGTGAAAACAGGGGCGAGTTACTATCTGCAATTGTCATTGACTTTAATAACCCTGCCTGTAATGGCGCCTCTTTCTGTGGTGCTGGCATACATGTTTTCACTGGCCGGAAGAGGGGATACGATTCAGGTGCTGGCTGAGAAGCATTGATTATATCAAAAGACATTATTTTAAAAACTTTTCAAGAGGTCTTTTGATAGCTATAGCAGACCAATAAAATATTTCGGCGACATTTTTGGTCTGCTATCTAGCACCTGGTGCCCAAGGGCATTAGGCCTCGTACCCTACGGGTAGAAGGAACCACCATAAATTACCGAAAAACTTTCGTGGTTTGCTATATCAAAGGACAATTTTTGTTTCTTTATTTTTGTCCTTTGATATTATTTGCAGGTCATCATATCTGCGGTTATCCCGTTTTCTTTCATGAACTCTTCTAAAGATTTTACATCGGCTTCTAACCTGTCTGTTTTCATAAAAGCCTGTATTGAGAATTCTGTTCTGGGGAAAAGAGTGATCCTGCTGGAATAAATGTTATCCAGCCCCCCGTTTTCCTTTACCCAGCACGTGTTTCGAACCTTATAAAATAATTGTTCGGCCGTCATTACTTCCACCCTCCGGTCCCCGAATTTTTCAAAAAGAAAACTGACCGTGTGCCCGCCTTTGGTGTCAACCAATAGCGCCCCTTCCTTTGTTGAATCGTAAATCTGCATTGAAACATCATATTTCACCTGTGTTTTTTCCGACTGGACCATGAAAATCAGGCCGGTTGTAACGAGGAAAACAATTGCAACCCCATAAATGGCCCTTTGCTTGTTTATGAACCCGATTTTTCCTTCCGCAAATCCAATTGCTTTATCCGCAAACGGTACAATGGCAAACAGGAACAGCGGCATCAGCGGTATAAAGTACCTGCCGTCAGGGACAATTGCCGAAAAGGAAAAAACCAATGTTATAAGGGCCGTTCCAACGAGTGTTTCTATTCTCAGGTGCTTTGCCTTGAGCAGGGCTATGAGTGTGAGGGGAAACAGCAGCATTAATCCGCGCGACATCGAAGGGTGAATTCCAGCAATCAGGAACAGCGTGTACTGGATTGCATAATCAGCCATTTTGAAAATGTCGAAATCCTGCTTGAACCCGTCCTGGATGTTGAACTCATTTGCCGCAAGGTAAGTGTATCCCCAAGGAGTGCCAATCATGAGCTGGGTCACAATAAATGATGGTGCGGCCGATATGGCTATTCCAATCAGTAAACTCAGCGGGATTTTATCCAATAAACTTCCCTTATTTTTCCATGATTTTATTTGGGCGCCCACAAGAAACGCCAGTATTATTGCCGCATTGGTAACCCTGAACCACACGGATAATCCCAAAAAAATTCCGGCGATAAACTGGTTTTTATCAAGTTTATTGCCGAGTAACTTTTCCTTTTTTTCTTTGAGGTAAAAATAAGCCCCTGCCAGTATGAGCGCCGCCGATGCAATTTCCCCCAAAAGGAATTTGTGCGCTACGATTGTGAGTGAAGGGTAGAAAAGGTAGATAAGCGAATATCTCGTGTCATAATTTTTCAGTTTCAGTATTTTGTAAAAAAACAGGAAACCAAGAAGGTGGAAAAGCAGCCCAAGCACGAAAGGCGCGTTCCAAGAGATTAAAACGAACGGCGCGCTTATCAGCGTCCTGCCGATTTCAAAAGGGTAGATGAAAGTCCCGCTGCCAGTCGGCCACATGTAATAGGCGTACTGTGCATCGGTTTCCAAAAATTTTCCTTCCCACAGCCAATGCGCCGTCCTAATGGTTCCAAGATAATCGACATCCCAGAAATGCGGGTAAAAGGCGAAGAACATTGACGCGAATATCAGCGCGAAAACAAAATACTGCATTTTGCCGGGCTTCATTAACGGAACTTGGAAATATCATTTTAAAAAACGCATTCAGGGCTCAAGCGGGGTTTTATTTTTCGGATAAAATTTTTCTGTAAATTTCAAGGTGCTTTTTTGCGGACTGCCCCCATGTAAGTATTTTCGGGTTTTTCGTGGCAAATTTTCCGGGGTTTTCAAGGACTTCCAGGATTACGGAAGCAGTTTCCTCTTTATTTTCCGGGTCGCGTATTCCCACGACATACTTTTTTTCAATGAACTCCGGGACAGAATCCGCAGTTGTAATAACGGGGAGCCCCATTGCGAGGGCTTCCATGACCACGGTTGAAACATTCCTGAAGCCCAAGAGCAGAATGAAAACGCCCGCCCTTTCCAGTTCTTTTACATATTCTTTCCTGCCGAGGCCGCCCCTGAAAATAATGTTTTTTTCCGCCCCAAGGCTTTTTGCGAGCCCTGCAAGGTTTTCCCTTTCCGGGCCGTCCCCCACTATGACAAGTTTTGCCCCGGATTTTTTTTCCGCAACTTTCGCAAAAGCCGGAATGAGGTTCGAGTACCCCTTGTTTTTGACCAGCCTGCCGGCGCAAAGAAGCCTGTACTTTTCCGGTTTTGCCCGGGATTTTTTCACCTCTTCGGGATTAACTCCGGGGTAAATTATTTCAGATTGCGTGCCCCTGAAAATTTTTTTGTACATCTTTTTTTCGTCTTCCCCGAGAAACATCACAAAATCTATTTTCGGCGAGAACAGGTAAATAATTGAATCAAACACTTTTCTGAAGATTCTTGCGGGAACTGAGTTCGCCCCGGAACTGCACGGGTAAAAAACAAGCTTTTGCCCCGCTTTTTTTGCAAAAATCCCGAAAAAACTTACGAGGTTGTTATAGCCGTTCAATTGCACGATGTCCGCGTCCGATTTTCTCAGGGCCAAAAAGAGGGGGATTGAAAGGTAATAGCTTTCGTTTGGGGCCCAGGCGGGAAATTCCTTCACCTCAATCCCTTCCATGGTGCTGTTTTCCGGTTTGGGCGAAGTAGTGTAGATTTCCGCCCTCACCCCGAGTTTGGCCAGCTCTTTTGCAATGCTCAGTGTCAGGTTTTCAAGCCCCGTGCTGTACAGTCTCGGCGTGCGTGGGCATGTAAGGATTACTTTCATAATTCTTCCACGCCGCTGACAATCCTTACTTCCGGAATCGGTATGACGTATTTGCCATTTTTTTCCCTGAACTCTTTCACTTGCCCGACCTTGGAAATTATTTCTTTTGAGAAGTTCCAGGGGAAAATTATTATGTAATCCGGCTTCATTTCCCTTATTGCTTCGAACCCTTTGACCGGTATTTTTGTCCCCGCGTACAGCAAACCCTGTTTTTCCGGGGTTTCATCCACAATGAATTTTATAAAATCCCTGTTTATGCCGCAGTAATTGAGCAGCGTATTCCCTTTTGCCGCCGCCCCAAAGCCCGCGACAAGTTTTCCTTCTTTCCTGAATTTCCGCATGAGCCGGCTGAAATCTCTTTTTATTTTTTCCACGTTCTCCCTGAACCTATAGTAAGTTTCAATCCTATCAAGGCCGTTATTTTTCTCGAACTCAAGCAGTTCTTTTACAGAATCCTTGTCCTCAAGTGGGTTGCCCTTGTTTACCGCATAAATCCTTAATGCCCCGCCATGGACCGGGAATATCCTGGCATCAAATATCCGCATGCCGTGTTTCCCGAACAAAAATGTCAGCGGCCTGAGAAGAAAGTATGACAGGTGCTCGTGGTAAATCGTGTCAAACTCGGTTTTGCCTATGAGGTCCCCCGCATAATGGAATTCGAAAATCAGCATGCCGTCTTCTGCGAGGGCTTTTTTCGCGTTTGCCACAAACCCGTTCACGTCGTGAACATGCGCGAAAACATTTGTCGCCGTAATGATTTTTGCCTTTCCCCTCTTGGTGATTTTTCCCGCGGTTTCCGGGCCCCAGAACTCGCAAAGGGTTTCAATGCCCCTCTCATTTGCAATCTTCGCAATATTTTTCGCGGGGTCGACCCCGAGCACTTTAAACCCTTTTTTCTTGAACTCATTCAAAAGGCAGCCGTCATTGCTCGCGATGTCAACAACCAAGGTATCTTTTGGATTGGGGAAGTACTGCTTTGCCACTTCCGCCATTTCAGAGCAGTGGTTCTGGAAAGTCCTGGAAATGGATGACCTGTAAGGGTAGTATGAGAACAGGATTTTCGGGTCAACCACCAGGCCGAGCTGTGACAGCCCGCAGTTGCCGCAGTACAGGACTTCGAGCGGGAACCTCGGCTCTTCCTCGGACGGGCTTTTCACGAACCCGTTTGCAAGCGGCAGGCTGCCCAAATCAAGGTAGTTTGTCAAATCCTTGGAACCGCATATCCTGCACTGCTCGAGCTTAATGTTATTTGCAGTCAAATCGGCCATATATATCTCAACAACAAATAAGATTTTTTAAATGCTACTGAATTTTTTTTTGGTTCAGCCGCATGATTTGTGTCGCCCTGCCGAACAGCAGAACCGTGATTATCAGGACAATGAGATAGTTGAAAAAAAAGCCGATAAGCGAGGCCGAAACAGATGCCGCAATGGGAATCCCGAGCTGGAATGCGAAAAACGCGAATGCGCCCTCCCTTATGCCTATGCCGCTCGCGGTTATCGGCACGAATGAAAGGAGCGTTGTTGCCGCGAGCACCAGAGTTATCTCCCAAACCCCCGCGCTTATCCCTATGCCGCCGAAAATGATTACGAGTATCGTTGCCTGCAGCACCAGCTTCGCAACGCTGAGCAAAAAGTTGAGCGCAATCCTTTTCTTTTCCTTTGCGAGGAAATAATTGAGGGTTGCGGAAAAGCCCGCGAATTTTTCCGTGTATTTTGCCGGAACAATTTTTTTTATGATTCCCCTTCCATTCGAAGTGAAAACAAGGAATCCGCCCGCGAGCCATGCGAACAAAACCAGCAGGAACGCGGCATCCGCAATCCCCTTTTCGGGGAAAATCACGAATGAGAGCGAGCCGACAATTGAGAGTGCTGCAATGCCTATGACTTTGTCGAGAAGTATGACGGCGGTGCTCTCGCCTACCCTTATTTTTTCCTTGAGGAAATACGCGAGTGAAAAGTCCCCGATTTTGCCGGGCAGCATGAAGCCGATTGCCCAGCTGGCGAGGAAATCAAGAAAAAATTCTTTTGAATCCAGCCCGTATTTTGCGTCAAAAAGTATTTTGAGGTTGAGCCAGGTGACAATCAGGGTGACCGCGAATATCAGCAATATGGGCACGGTCAAGGCGGGATTAAAGAGATTGAACGAGGAAACCGCGGCAAGCGTATTTGCTATTCCCCCGAGGTAGACAAGGAGCAGGACCAGGAGCACCCCGAATCCGAGCCTAAATAACTGCACTATGCGTTCATCCATCAGGACCATTTTTTTTGTTTCAGCATTTTTTTCCATCGGCTTGGCTATATGTCTGGGGAGAAACGGTTTTTAACCATTCTTTTGTTTTTATCTAATGGTTGTGCCATGGGCAAAAAGGTTATAGCCGTAATAGGCGCCGGCGGGTTTATAGGGAAGGCCGTTTCAAGGGAGCTTGGAAAGAGCCATGAAGTCATAGGCACCTCCGTGCATAACCCTGAAGGGCGCTTCCATTGCGATATCACGAAAAAGGGCAGTGTAAAGGATTTTATCTCCGGCCATAAGCCTGACGTGGTTATTCACCTTGCGGCGCTCACGGATGTTGATTTGTGTGAGCGCGACAAGGCGCGTGCAAGAAGAATCCATGTTGATGGCACCAGGAATCTGGTTGACGCATGCAAAAGCCTTGCACCCAGGTTCGTGTATTTTTCAACTGACTTTGTCTTCGACGGCAGGAAAGGAAACTACTCCGAGGCCGATGCCACAAACCCCATAAACAATTACGGCAAAACCAAGCTGGAGGGAGAAAAACTGGCCGAGGCACTGCCGGGGCACTTGATAGTGAGAACCTCAACGCCTTACAGCCTCGGCCCGGGCTCAAAAAAATTCCTGGGCATACTGCTGGAAAAACTTTCACGGGGTGAAAAGGCCACTGCTTTTGCGGACTTCATAAGGTCGCCAACCCTGATTGAGAACCTCGCCGAAAACGTCGGGGCGCTTGTTTCAAACGGCCATTCAGGCGTATTGCATGTTACCGGGGACTCACAGTTATCCATGTATGATGCCGCGCTGCAGGTTGCGGATGTGTTCGGGTTTGACCCTTCACTCGTGCAGAAAACCACCAGCAGTTCGGTTTCCCTCGGTGCCCCGCGGCCCCTTGATACTGGCATGAATGTTTCGCTCGCGCGGAAACTTGGCCTAAACATCATCAGTTTCAGGGAAGGCCTGTTGAAGGTAAAGAAACAGGCTCGGGGTTAAATTTCTTCGGGTTCAGAATCCCAGTCAAAGCCTATTTCCGCGTCATCATGGGGGATTCTCTCCTCATCGGGCTCTTTTGGGTTGTACTCTTCATTCATCGCATAGAGCATTGTGACCGGCTCTTTCCCAAGGGCCTTGTATCCGTGCGCAACCCTTTTTGGAATTATTATTAGCCTGGGGCTTTTCGCGGAATCGAGTTTGAACGCGGCCTTTTTTTTGAACCCGGGCGAATCCTCGCGCAGGTCGTACAATGCCACGAGCGCAACCCCGGACAGGAGGAACCAGATGTCCTGCTGCCTATTGTGCCAGTGGAATGCCTTTATTACTCCGGGTTTTGTGAGTGAAACCGAAACCTGGTTTATATGGTTCGCCACCCAGCTTTTCCTCAGCACCTCCAGAAAATACCCTCTTTCGTCCGCATGTTTTACGAGTTCGATTATCCTGACTCCCGGAAAACCCGGGAGTTCTTTTTCAATCATAAAAATCACCTTGGTTAATAGTCCTTAAATATGGCAAACCACGAAAGTTTTTAGTAATTCCTTATTGCCCCCAATCCTTTTCTTGAAAGAGCAATTGCTTCTTCAGCCATTTCAGGGTCGACGAATTCTCCGAGCCTTTCGGTGAAAAACCTGGAGTTTCTTTCAGTCAAGACTTGGGAATTTTGATGATATGTGCCTAAGACGACAATCGCGTTGACTTGTTTTCCCTTAAATTCGGGCATTGCCTTTAACTCTTTCACTGCTTTTGCAACAGTTTCAGAAATTCTGGAATCCCTGTAATAAAGATGCTCTGCCAATGCCTTTACTGCCAATCTCCCATACTGCGGGTTTTTTACCGCCCGCTTGTCATACTCTAATGCTTTCTGCAAAAGCTGGCTGTTTCTTTTAGATTCTTCTAAGGAATGCTCTTCAGCGAACTTTATTGCCAAACCATGCCTTGCTGAAATATCTTGAATTTTGAAATGGAATTCTGAAGAACCGCTTTTATCCTGCATTATAGTGTACGACTTTTCGGCATCTGCTATCTTTTGCATTTTCTTTTTAGGCAATTCAACTTTATCCTGCAGTTTTTCAGCAGCAATTGCCAGCGCACGAGCGTTGCTGAACAATCGGCTGTTTTCTTTAGTCAGCCTAACATTTATTCTTCTTCCAGCGAGTTTTGAAAAAGAATCCCCAATTATTTTTATTTCGAGCGAATAAATGTTTTCCATTTCAGGATTTTCAGGCGTTATTGGAGTTCCTTTAGACTTTTTCTCAAAATCAAGGATGAATCCTGAAGCTTTCCTTTTAAAGGCTTCAAGCTCTGATTCTGCTTTTTGCCTTTCATTGATTAATCCTGAAATAAATCTTCCGGACTCGTTTGCGTCGTTTTCAATCTCTTGCCGCAATCCTTTCGGAATGTCAGCGCCTTCAATGATTATTGCATTGTATGGCAGTCCATTTTCCTTGGCATGCATTATTGCTTTTTCAATCCTTGCTGCTTGCTCATTGGTTGAATGAGGCCCAAAGAAAAAGCTTACTTTTGCATTCCTGTCAGCATAAACACTTCCTATAAAAGGAATTCTTTTAGGGTATGCTTTTCCCAAATAATGCCCTGCTATAAAATCTGTAAAATACCAGCCAACTGCACCTGAAGCAGCAATTCCCGCAGCAACTCCCAGCCTTTTCAGGCCTCGCATTCTTTTAGGCCTTGCAGGGCTTTGTTGCAATGGTTTTGGCTTTTTGAAAAATCCCATAATTAACCAGTGTAAATTTAAAGATTTAAGCTTTTCCGTAGCTGCCTTGCCATTTTCATCCGCCTGCAACCCTCGTGTAAATGCTCACTTCCTTGTTTGAAAATATTAGCCCGAATTCCTTTCGTGATGAATCCCCGAATATTTTTTCCCCGTATTCGTTTACCCACACATAATCCGCCCCGTATTTTTCCGCAATCCAAAGCTCTCCGCTGAAGAACGCGTTGACATCCATGACAGTTTCTTTCCTCGCAGATGTAAGATAAGCGTGCGCAAGCACCGGCTTGTGGTGCGTCTTCCAGCTTATTATTGCGCCTATCCTCTGGTCCGACATTACAATGCCCTTCGGCTGTTCCGCGAGGAAATCCAGGGCCTCTTTTTCTGCCGGGCTGATAAAAGAGAGTGCATTGTTGTTGGTCCATTGGCTCCTCTGTGAAAGCACGAACGGCCCGGAAAGAAGGCAGGCAAGCACTAATGCTGCCAATAAATATTTCGGGATTTTTTGCCCCATTGAAATGAGCCAGTGCACGGCAAAAACAGCAGTTATTATGTAGAAGAATATCAGGTATTCCGCCCCAAACCCTATTCTAGTGAGGGCAAAAGCCCCAAGCAGCCACGCCAGGAGCAGCCAAGCAACGCGCTTTTCCCCGGGAATTCTGGTGAGGCCGATGAGCCCGAGGATGAGGACCACGCCAAACCCTATAAAGTAGAACAGCAGCGGCTCCTGTTTCGCAATGAAAAAGTAAATCTGCTGGTGCGCGGAAATGACCTTGTCTTCCGAAGACCAGGCTGAGTATGCAAGTGCCGGGGCAAGAAAAACAAAAAAGTTGGCCGCAATCACCATGGTCTGCCCGGAAATTTTTTTCATGCTCAGTGTCTCGATGAGCTGCATCAATGCAACGGTAACCGCGAAAAATATTGCGGTCACCGGGTGGATGAAGAATATCACGAGTTCAAGCGCCCCGGCAATGAGGAGCGGCTTCAAATCATTTTTTTTGAGGTACTCGAGCACGAGCACGAAACCCAGGAGCGCAAGGCCCAATGCCCAGTACCTGTGCGGCACGAACATGTTCCCTATGAGGCTGTAGCCATACCAGAAGGTCAGATCGCTGCTCTTTATCCTCGCGATTTCCGGAAAGAAGTTTCCGAGCAGCGCAACGAGCCAGCCGAGGCCGCCCGCAAGTGAGATGAACCCGTAAGCCAAAAACCTTTCCCTGAATGTTTTGAATACCAGACCCAAAAAAATCCAGAGTGCCGTCAGGAAAAAAATTATCCCGAAAAACCTGGACAGGACAAAAACCGTTTCAATGGAAATGCCTGTTTTTGCGGCCTGCCCCATTGCGAGGAACAGTGGCAGAAAATATCTGCCCAGCTGCGGTTCGGATGTCTGCTTGTTTTCCAGTAAAATGCCGTGCTGTGCGTCCTCGACAAAGGACGCATAAACATAATTGTCTTCTGGGAACTCGAAGCCGAGGTAACCGTCCCTAGTTGCATAACCCCCAAGAGTAGGCGCGAGTTGTATCAGCGACATCACGGCCGCGAATGCCAGCACCATTGCAAGTTCTTTCGAGCGCTTTTCCATTCAACCATTACCCCCCTTTTAGGATTATTATGCCCCGGTGTTTTCCCGGAACCATTCAATGGTTTGCCTTAGGCCATTATCAAGGCTTGTCTTCGGCCTGAAACCCAGAATGCGTTCGGCCTTTGAAGTGTCGCAGATGCGCTTCATCCTTCCCGGATTTTCCGAGAGGTCTTTCTCTATCTTAACCTCTTTTCCCATGAGCTCCGCAATTTTTTCCGCGAGGTCAATTATTTTTATGCCCTTGTCAGTGCCGAAGTTTATCGGGTCCGGCTTCGGGTATTTCTCGCCAAGCATTGTGAAGCCCTCCGCCACGTCCTTGACAAACACAAAACTTCTTTCCTGCTGCCCGGTGCCGAATATCCTTACCTTGCTTTCTGTCATTATCTGGTTTATGATTGACGGTATGACATGCGATTTCATTGGATTGAAAAAATCCCTCGGCCCGTAAGTGTTGAACGGCCTCGCGATCCCGATTTTCATTCCGAATTCCTCGGAAAAGGCTTTTGCCATGAGCTCGTCAAACCTTTTGCTCCACGCGTAACCGAACTTTGCCTTGTCGGGTTCGCCGACAAAACCCATTTCCTCCTTAAGTATGCCGTCAACGCTGTCTGAATACACGAAAGCCGAGCTTGAGATAACCGTTCTCTCAACGTGCGAGTTCCTTATGGCGTCAAGCGTGTTTGATGTTATGAGGCCGTTGTCCCTTATCATTGTGGCCGGGTGCTCTATGTTATAGTTCACGCCCCCGACGATTGCGGCAAGGTGGAATACCGCGTCCATGCCCTCAACGGCCTTTCGGCAGTCCGCAACGTTCCTGAGGTCGCACGGCATAACCTCAATATTGGATGCAGACTCTGCATGGCCAACCCTCGCCTTTTTGCCGCTCCTTTCTTTCGAAGTTACCCTGATACTTGCGCCATGGCTGGTGAGCAGGTCGGCCAGGTGTGAACCTATAAAACCCGTGCCACCGGTAACCAAAACATTTTTGCCTTTCCAGAACGGCATTATACCACAAGTAATCCTTCCTATCGGGTTAATAAAAATTTAACTTCATTCGAGTTTTGGACCAATAAGCTGATCGGCCGCGGCACGGCCCCGCGTTATCGCGGCCCAAAATCCTATTATTAAAAAGTTGCCTCCAATTTTTTTTGTTGTCATGGTGAACAAGGTTACACTGCTTGGCACGTTGCCGCCGATAAAGGGGATAAGTGATTACTGCATAGAGCAGGCCCGCACGCTCGGCGAGAGAATAAACGTTGTTTTCCTCAACTTCAAGGCCATTTACCCGGAGTTCCTGTACCCCGGGAGCACCAAAGAGCATGACCCGTCTTTCAGGGCGCCGGAATCACCGAGAATAGAAGTGAGACCCACTCTGGCCTGGTATAACCCTTTCAGTTGGATCGGCGCAGGGCTCGGGGCAGAGGGCGAGGTTTTCCACTTCCACTGGTGGACTTACTTCCTTTTCCCGGTTGTTTTCACCGTTGCCTTGATTGCGAAACTCCGGGGAAAAAAAATCGTGTGCACCGTGCACAATGTCATTGCGCACGAGTCAAACTTTTTGGACCGGCTCCTCACGGGAACAATGTTCCTGCTGCCTGACAGGTTCATTGTCCACACCGATAAAAACATGGAGCAGCTCCGCGGCGCCTACTCAGTAAGGCCATCCAGCATCAGCGTGATACCGCAGGGCATTTATTCTTTTTACCGCGACAAAAAGGTTTCCAAGAATGATGCGAGAAAAAAACTCGGCATTCCCGGCAAAGCCAGGGCCGTGCTTTACTTTGGCAACATCAGGAAGTACAAGGGTGTCGGGGATTTCATCGTGGCTTTCAGGATTGCGCAGAAAGAAATTCCCTCATTGTTCCTCGTCATTGCCGGCAGGCCATGGAGCGCGGAACTCCTCAATTCAATCAGCGATTTGGTGAGGCCGATCAGGGAAAAAAAAGTTGTCCTCGATTACATCGCGTCTTCCGACATAAAGTATTATTTCGAGGCCGCAGACGTGGTGGTTTTGCCTTACAGGAATTTTTCCGCGCAAAGCGCCCTCGGCAACATTGCCCTCGCATTTGAAAAGCCCCTCATAGTTTCCGATGCCGGCGGGCTCCCTGAACTGGTGCTCGACAAAAACATGGTTTTTGAGGCAGGCAACCCTGCTGCCCTTGCCCGCAAAATCAGCCTCGTTTTTTCGAAAAAATGGCTCCTGCAGAGCATGGCGCGTGACTCGAAAAAACTGAAGCAAAAATATTCGTGGGAAAGCATTTCCGCGGAAACCGTCCGGCTGTACGACGGCCTTTTCCGCCCATGAATGCTTTTTTTTCGTACCAAATTCTTTATAAGCCCGGGTAAAACCAATTATAGCAAACCACGAAAGTTTTTCGGCATTTTAACGTGGTTCCTTGTCCCCTACGGGGACGAGGCCTAATACCCTTCGGGTGCCAGGTGCTAGATAGCAGACCAAAAATATCGCCGAAATATTTTATTGGTCTGCTATATTATTAACTAAACTCCCTTTCCCGTGTTTGTCATGGATTTTTTGTCCGAAAAAAATTTTACAGCCATGGCCCTGATTGTTTTTTCCCTCATTTTCCTGAGTTTCTTCCCGCACATTTACGCTTCAATCGACGAGCATACTTTCCTGAAAAATGCGCTCCTCCTCCGCAACGGTTCAATCAGCGAGCCGAATCCGGAACTCGCATGCAGGTCAAACATCTTTACCGCACAGGGTTATGTCGGAGGCCAGTTCGTCGGAAAATCAGTTTTCCTCCTGCCGTTCACATTTTTCGGCCTGGATGCGGTAATGTTCTCCGGCCTCGTCATTCACCTCATTAATGCAATTCTTTTCTTTCTTATACTAAAAAAACTGGGCATTGATCCGCGCTTTACGGTTCTTTACACATTTTTCCCCGTAATGCTGTGGGAAACAAGAACCCTTTACAGCGAATTGCTGGTTCTGACGGCATTCCTTGCCGCATTCTACTTTTACATTAAAGACTCAAAGTTTTCAGCGACAGCTTCCGGATTTTTGTTTGGCCTGGCGGCTGTTGTCCGGTATGATGCCGTGGTTGGCTTTGCCGCGTTTGCCGCGCCGCTGCTGTTCCGGGACAGGAAAAAACTCTTTGAGATGCTTGCCGGTTTCATTCCGGTGGTTCTTCTGATACTCATGTTCAACACCCTCGCATATTCGGGGCCGCTGAACGCGGGCTACGGTTCCGGCGTCTCGCTTGTCTCCTCCCTTGCAAACATTAACCCCGTGACTTTGCTCGCTTACCTTGGCATACTGCTGATACTAATACCGGGCTTGCTTGCATCGCCCTTGCTTTCATCGAAAAAAAATTATTTGCCGCAGTTCATCCTCATTTCCATTGCATACCTATGGCTCACCTCAAGGTTCACGGACATAACCGCCTTTCCCCTTACAATTGACACTTTCCTGACCGCCAGGCTGAGGTACCTGGTTCCGCTTATAGGGCTTCTCCTGATCCCTTACTCTGAATTGCTGGATAAAATTTTCGGAATGCTTAAGACCGGGAAAAATATTTTGTTCGCGGCATCGCTTTTGGTTTTGGCAATCGGCGCGGTTTTCGCCTCCTCTGTCCACGCGAATTTCACGGATTCGCGCTTCGAAACTTTCAGCCAGATCAGGTCCAATGTCCCGCAGGATGCGCTTCTCATCGGAAGCTCCGATAACTGCATTTACTCGATTGCCGCTAATCTTGAAAGGACAAGGTACATGAACATTGTCCCTGAATATGATTTGGGCCCGCATGGCAAGGGCATAAGCCTGAATGAAAGGTTCTCCGGCGACACGTATTTTATGGACTTGGCCTATTCAAACCGCTCCTCGAACACAAGCCAAAGGCAGAACAACACAAATGCCGAGAGGAAGTTCATGCAGGATTTCATTGAAAACAATTCAGGCAATCTCGAACTCGTGTTTGAAACCGACCGGCCGAATAGCCTGAGCATTTACAAGTGGAAAGGGTGACTGCAATGTGAGGAATGCCCGCGGAGCCTTATTTTTTAAGGTGTTGGCAACATCCTCTCACGTGGGCAAAAGCCGAAGGCAATTTTTTTGGCAAAGCTTTTGTGGCCTGCAAAATTGATGAGATAAAACATATGCCCGCGATAAATAGATGGTGGAAACATGTTTGAGGAAATCCGGAAAGAAAACAAAGTGACCATCCTCGCATTGGCATTGCTTGTGTTGATAAGTTTTGGGCTCTCTCTTTCCCTGCTTTCCTGGGGCCTCCCATATTACCTGCATCCCGACGAACAATTCGTTGTGACTAATACCATGCGCATGGCGGAAAACAGGTTATTGCCGACCAACTCAATATACCCGCCTTTAATGTTTTACACCCACCTGTCGCTGTATGGCTCGTATTTTCTCATGCTAAAAGCTACGGGGGAAGTTTCAAGCTTATCGGATTTTGCGGATTTTTACCATTCAAACCAAAGCAATTTTTTCATGATTTCCAGGGGCCTGACTATCCTTGCATCCATGCTGATTTTAATCCTGGTTTTTGTATTTGCCAGGAAAATTTCAAATAATTCCGCCGCCGGGCTTTTAGCCTCTTTTTTTCTGGTCATTTCACCGGGTTTTCTGGCGTCCTCAACACTGATAAAAGCGGATATTTTTATCGCCCTGTTTCTTTTGCTTGCCCTGTATTGCCTTATTGCCAAAAATGAAAAAAATGAAAAACCGCACTGGATCGCTGTTTTCACGGCACTCGCATTCAGCTTTAATTATTACGGCGTTTTCATAGTCCCGATAATTGTTCTGGGTTTTTTATTGCTGAAACAGCGGGATATGATAGCGCCATACCTGAAAAAAGTCGTCATTTTCGGCGTTGCACTTAATTTCCTTTTTTTACTGAACTTCACACAGGGCATAAAAGATATTTTGCGTGTGCTCAGCATGGTTAAGGACAGAACCGCTTCCCTGTGCATCCCATTCTGGGAGGGAAACCAATTTTTCGGCTTATGGGATGGCTTCGGCGCCCCATTGTTATTCGCGGCCGCCGGGCTTGTTTACTTTTGGAGACAAAAGAGGACTGATTACAGTATATTTGGGGTTTCAAGCCTTTTGTTTTTATTTTTCCTGTTTTTGATATCGGCCAGGGAACCAAGGTACTCGATCGCGGTTTATCCCCTTGTTGCAATTCTGGCCGGCGCGGCAATCATGAAACTTTACGGATACCTGGCGGGCAAATACAAGTCAAACTATTTCAAAGCGGCCTTTGTTCTTGTTTTGGGCCTGTCATTAATTCCGCCGATCCAAGCGACATACGGCCTTGTAACAAACCAGGACACGCGCTTTGTGTCGGCCGACTGGATAAAAGAAAACATCCCGATGGACCGCATTATAGCTACTGAAACTTATGGCCCCACGCTGGACAGCTATTTTTACTACACCTGGGGTTACACAGGGAAAGACCCTTATGACGGCGAGGGCTATTACCTGATAAAGGATTATTATATAACCGACAAAAATTTTTACGCCGCGGATTACATCATATTATCCAGCCTTGCATCGGATAAAACCAAGTATTTTTGCGACAAAAAACCATTGGAAACATACGATGCCATCAGGAGCTGCCCGCTAATCGGCTCCTGGCGGGCGGAGCCGGCAAATTTTTGGTTCCATAATCCCGTTATTAATATGTATTCAAATTGCTTAAAGCCTGCGTGACTGTCTTATGGCAGGCCAATAAAATAATTCTGTGATATTTTTGGCAAAGCATTGCCGTTGGCGGGAGGCCGGAGAAAGCGATTTTACTGTTTGCCGATAATTTTTACTTCCGGCAGAGGGACAATAAATTTTCCGCCGTTTTTTATGAACTCGCCCTCTTTTTTCAGTATGGTTTCGGTATACCCGCCATAAGCCAAAAGAAGCGCATAATCCGGATTTTCTTTCCTGAACCTGTCCACAGGTATGATTGGTATGTGCGTGCCCGGGGTAAACTTGTTCTGCCTCAAAGGAGAGTCATCCACAATATAATCCAAAATCCCAGTGCCTATTTTGCAGTAGTTCAATAATGTGTTGCCGCGGGCGGGGGCGCCATACCCTACAATTGTTTTGCCGCCTGATTTTAATGAGTGCAAAAGTTTTGTCAATTCCTTTCTGCGCTTCTCCACCTTGTTTCCGAATTCCATGTATGTTTCAAGCTTGTCAAGCCCGTGTTTCTTTTCCTCTTTCAGGAGTTCCTGCACGGCCGGTTTTACCTTTCTTTTTGAATTGCCGCAGTAAACGCGTATGGATCCGCCGTGCGTTTTGATGCGCTTTGCGTCAAACACCCGCAGGCCATATTTTCCCAGATACGGTATCAGCGGGTGCAGTGAGTAATAACATAAATGCTCGTGGTAAACATCGTCATACTGGAGATTTTCAACGGTATCAAGAAGGTAGTGGTTCTCGAAAATAAAAACCCCGTCTTCCTTCAGAAGAGCCTTTATCCCCCGGAGTATTTCATCAAGGTCATCAATGTGGGCGAACACATTGTTGGCGACGACCATGTCAGCTTTCCCGAGCTTTTCAACAATGCCGCCGGCCACCTTTTCAGTGAAAAAATCATTTATGGTTTCCAGGCCCATTTCATTCGCCATTTTGGCTATGTTTTCCGCGGGTTCAACCCCTATGGCCTTTACTCCGCACAGTTCTTTGAGGGGTTTAAGCATCATGCCGATGTTGGAACCGATTTCTACCAATAGTGACTTGCCGTTCAAACCGAATTCGGCCGTTATTTCTTTTGCATAACCCGTGAAGTGCGGGGAAAGAACGGAATGCGGGGCATAAAAGTATTGTGAAAAAAGCTTGTCCTTCGGGACAACATCAAGGACCTGGACAAGGGCGCAGTTTTTGCAGAAAAAAACACCGAGCGGAAAATAATCCTCCTTTTCCGCCAATTGTTCCGAAGTAAGGAATTTTCCGGCCAATGGCTGCGGCCCCAATTCCAAAAATTTATGCAAATCCCTGCTCTTGCAGAGCCTGCAGCTGCTATTTTTCATAGTAATCGACTGTCCTCGATATGCCTTCCTGAATTGATGTTGTGGGCTCAAAGTTCAGCCTTTTTTTGATTTTTTCAATTCCGGCAACCATGTGCTTCATTTCCCCGGAACGTTCTTTCTCGTGGTTTATTTTTGGTTTCTTTTTCATTTTGTCCGAGATAGTGCCAATCAACTGGCTTATTGAAACGCTTTGGCCCATTGCAACATTGAATGTTTCCCCGAACACGGAAGTGTCATTGGTATTTGCCGCGAGGAGGTTTGCCTGCACGACATCCGCGACAAAAGTGAACGGCCTTGTGCTGCTGCCGTCGCCATAAACGGTTATCGGCTCGCCGGCCCTGATTTTTTGGATAAATGTGTTGACAACCCCGACATCAACCGCCTGTCTCGGGCCATAAACACTCGCATAACGGAAAATGATTGCCGAGAGATTATACTGGCGATGCCACAGCCTGCAGTATTCCTCACATGAATACTTGCTTACCCCGTAAGGGTTGGTCGGTACAATATCGGACTCTTCCGTGCTCCGGGCCCCCTTGGGGCTGCCGTATACCGCAATGGTTGAAGCCATGATAAATCTCCTGGCGCTGTTATCGGACGCCCATTTCAGCATATTTAATGTGCCGTATATGTTGGTCAGGAGGTCTTCGCGCGGCTGCTTTACGCTGAAGACCATCTTTTTTCCGGCGTGGTGGAAAACACAGCCAATGCCTTTGAAGGCCATTTTTTCCAGGTCTTCGGTCTTTGTGATATCCCCTTCAAAAAAATCAAAATTAGGGTTGTCAATAAATTGTGACATATTGCCCCTGTTGCCGGTTGACAGGTTATCAAGCCCCATTACTTTCCAGCCCTCGGATAAAAGCCTCTCGCATAAATGAGACCCTATAAAACCCGCACAACCGGTTACCAGCCCAATTTTACCCATAAACACCAACTAAAAAAATCCGTTACCGAAAATCTTTTAATACCCTTAAAACCCCGGCATTACAGGCATCCCGCGTATATTTGGTTTTAATTATGGCGGCGTTATTTTTAGCCTTGAGCCTGAATGGGCCGAAATTTTTTAATATCCTTTCGAGATTTTCCGCCAGCTCTTTCCAGTTGTCCGACCGGAACCCGACGTCGTTCCCGGAAAAGAATTTTTGGAAGCTCTCATTATTTGCGGGAGTTTTCACGACTACGGGGAGCCCGCAGGCCATGTATTCAAGTATTTTAACCGGGACCGCAAATAATTCGAACCCTTCCCAGAAATCAATTCCAATGTCTGCAGCGGACAGGTAACGGTACACTTCCGAGTGGGGTATGTTTTTAACCAACAGGAAATTGTCTTTTAGCCCGAGCTGTTTCACAGTGGATTCAATCTCGGCAATGTGGCCCATGGCAACCGGCGTTTCATCAGAAGCGATTACAAACAGGATGGTTGCCGAAGTTTTTTTTATTATGGCGGCGCTTTCCCGGAGAAAATCCAGGTAACGCTCATCCCCGAGGCCGCCCAAATAAATGAGCACCCTCGAACCCGCGCTTATCCCAAATTTTTTGCGGATTTTTTTCCCTTCGGCCAAATCCGCATGGACAAGTTTTGTATCCACCCCGTTCGGCGCGACCAAAATTTTGCTTTCAGGGATGGAATACCTTTTTTCAAGCCACTTGCCTATGGTTGAATCCAGCACCAGTATTTTGTCGGAATTCCTGTGGACAAGCATTTCCATTAGGGCATAAATCCGGAACTTCACAATTTTTTTATTCGCGATGCCTAGCTTTGCGGCGGTCTGCGTAAAAATGTCCTTTGAATCCAGGACAAACCTTTTTCTTTTCAGTTTGCACACGAGCATTGCAAAAAAAGGGTGGGTTATGGGCGGGGAAGTACCGATTAAAACATCAAAATCGGTTTTCCAAAGAAGTTCAACCAAACCAAGGATTCCGCGGTACCTTACAATGTTTTCCCGTGATTCCAGGCCCCCGCGCGCGGGGGAAAATATTTTCACCTCATTGCCTTTTGAGGTGAAATAACCGGAAAAACTGTTTACCCGCACAATTGCCGCCCCTTTTTCGGGATTTGCATAAGGGCTCACAAGGCATATCTTCATTTTGCGTCACCCCTGAATATTGTTAAAATAAATTTCGGGTTGGACAAAATTTTTTTTGCAAGGTCAATGTCTGCATCATCAAAAAACAGCATTTCCCTTATGGAGTATTTTTCGCCGGAAATCTTTTTCATAAACCTGTTTTTCAGGGCTACATCAAGCAGGGGCGTAAAAACATTGTTCATCGCCATCCCCATGAGCCCAAAATAAAAAGTAAAAATCGAGCCAAGCACAAGCGTTGATGCAAGCATGGCGGCGGAAATTATTGTGAGGCTCTTCTGTGCCTTAAGGTTAAAGAACAGGGGTTTCATGGGCATATTCAGTATGAACAGGACTACTGTGAGAAGCAGCACCCTGAAAACACCGGCATATTCGGCAAAATCCGGCCCCAGGACAAGATCCAAAACCGCTTCGGAAAAAACGAATGCAATGAAGAGAAAAGGGATTGAAATGAAAAGGATGTATTTCGTTGCCCTGAAAATCAGTTTTCTCGAGTCATCAAAACGCCCGAACTTGTTTACAAGCGGGTAAAATATTGTTTCAAGGGGCTCGAAAACCCTCATAATCAGGACCTGCACTTTGAGCAATGCGCCGTAAACCCCTACTGCATTTACCCCCAAAAAGAATTCCACTATCCACGGGGAAATGTTCGACTCAATGCTCCTCAGCTGTGAAAATGCCGCTACCCACTTGCCGTGCTTTTTTGCCATCTCAAAAAAAGCCATCGGGTTTGAACGCATCCTTGCAATTTCCAGGATTTCCTTCGGGACAAAAAGCAGGAAAATCAGTATTGTTAAAATGCCGCTTACGATAAAGGCCTGCAGAATGCCTTCGACAGTTCCTGAAATAAATGCGACAAATATGTAAACAAGAACAAGCTTTGAGAGCGCATCGACAAAAAGGAAGGACGCATACTTCCCGAAATCGGCCACAATGTGGAAAGCGCTCGTGACAATTGTCTTGGCCCCGCTGATAAACACCAAAACAGCGATGAACCGGATTACGGGCGCCACGTCTTTCCCAAAATAAGCGGAAACATGGCCGGAGAAAAAAAACATTATGCCTGCGAGAATGCCGGTTGAAAAGAATATGAAAATAATGTACCCTAAAAACAATCCCGATGCCTGTTCTTTGTTGTTTTGCTGCAGTTCCTTTGAGACATCCGAAACAATGGCCTTCCCGAAACCAAGTTCCATGAAAAAGGTTGCGACGGAAAGGACGGACAGCGCCAGCGTCAACAGGCCAAAGCCGTACGTTCCGAGGGCATTCAGCATCACAAGGAACGCCGCAAAATTAATGACGGAAGTTAATATGTTATTCCCGGAAATTATTGCCGCGTATTTGAATATTTCCCGCAAAGCGTTCATGTGAAAAGCCCTAGTTTGGCCTTAGAAAAGTTTTTCTAAGCCAGCTGTTTTCTCCAATACTCCAGGAGGTCTTTCAATGTTCTGTCAAGCGGTATCTCCGGCTTCCAGCCTGTCTGCCTGCCGAACTTGCTGTAGTCGCCCAAAAGCTCTTTCACATCAGACGGCCTCAGCCTTTCCGGGTCCTCTTTTACCGAAATTTTTTTGTCGGTCAAAGAGAGAAGCTTGTCCAGTATGGACTGCATCGTGTGGGTTTGCCCCGAACAGATGTTGTAGGCTTCTCCGGGCTCGCATTTTTCGATTGCCAGCCAGTATGCCCTGACCATGTCCCTGACATCCGTAAAATCCCTTTTCGATGTGAGCGAGCCCACCATAAGCACCGGCTCCTGGGTGCCTTTCTCAATTTCCGCTATCTGCTTTGCCCAGTTCGAGGTGACAAAAACTTCCCCCCTTCTCGGTCCTGTGTGGTTGAAGGCGCGCGTCCTTATTATTTTGAGGCCATAACTCTGGTGGTACTGGTAACCAAGGAGGTCCATTGATGCCTTGCTCACTCCATAAGGGCTGAGTGGCCTGAAAGGATTCGATTCCGTTATCGGGATTTCGTTTGCATACACTGCCCCATAAGTTTCACTGCTCGATGCAATCTGCACCTTTATGCCGGGGTTAACCTCCCTGATCGCCTCGAAGATGTTCAACGCACCCATGATGTTTGTTTCAAGGGTTTCCCTTGGTGACTTCCACGATTCCGGCACGAAGGACTGGGCCGCCAGATGAAAAATATAATCGGGGTCGATTTCCTTTATTGTCCGCTTGACCACAAAATAATCCGTAATATCGCACTTCACGAGATTCAGCTTGTCTTTGACATGCATGATGTTTGAGAGGTCCGTGCTCTTCCCCCTGTAAGTCCCGTGGATCTCTCCAAGCTTGTTGTTCAAAATGTACTCTGTGAGGTGTGAACCCGCAAATCCCGTTATTCCCGTAATTAGAATTTTTGCTTTTTTCATTTTTTACCCGTCCTCCTTAGACTATATAGCAAACCAATAAAGTAATTTAGTGGATTTTCATGGTTTGCTATCTAGCAGACCACCATAAATGCCGAAAAACTTTCGTGGTCTGCTATAGAACTAACTGATAATGTATTTTAATTCTTGGTTATCCTGCCGGCCAGTGCCAGGAATTTCCGCCTGAATTTCCCGAAACCAAACTTTTCAGCCACCAAAGCAGCGGTGCTTGGCCTGCTTTTTTTGCCAAGAACCCTGTCAATTGCCCCGCACCATTCCCCGGCTTCCATTGAAGACACTTTCTCCAGGCCATCAGCCCTTATTTCTCTGACCACGCCTACATTGCCTGAAATGACTGGTGTGTTGCATGACAATGCTTCTATTGGTACAAAGCCAAAACCTTCGAACCTGGACGGGAAAACAACGAAATCCGCGGCCGCGTAATACAATGCCAGCTCCTCCCTTTCACTGACAGAAACCCCCGTGATGTTTTTCACCGTGCTCTTGGTTTTCGGGAAAGTGATTGAAATAAAACCTATTTCAGGCCTCAGCCCGGCGATTTTTTCCAACAGGTCAAAGCCTTTCTGGTATTCAGGCCGGCCCACGAACAAGCCGATTGTTTTTTCAGGGTCCAGGCCGAGCTTTTCCCTCGCCTTTTTCATGTCCCTCGCCTTAAAAGTTTTCGTGTCCACGGGATTGAGTATAACCTCCGAACCGATACCGTAATATTTTTTGTTCAGTTCTTTTGTGAGCCCCGAATTCGAGACCACCAAAGAGGCGTTCCCGGCACTCATTTTTTCAAAGAAAGCGTAAATGAACCTTGTCCGGCAAAACTCCGGCCCCGGCTTTATTGCGTTGTCCGCGAGGCCCGCGAATGTGCCGTGTGAAATATTTATTATCGGGCAGCCCGCGTCCCGCTCCTTTAGGTTCCATCCGAACATGCCGTTGGTGATAACCAGGTCCGGCTTCAGTGTGCCGATATTTTCCTTTAAAAATGAGCAAACCGCCCCGGCTTTCATCGGTTCCTTCAGCGGAGAGAACCATTCAAGCGCGCCCGGCTTCACTGTTTCATAACTTATTATTTTCATTCCGGGAAAAACTTTTTTCAGATACTCGTTGTATGTCTCCACTCCGGCCTTCACTTTTGGGTCAGTGGTAGCGGTCAAAAGGATAACATTCATTTTACCACGGCCCAATAATACAGGAAGTAAAACGGGAAGGCGAGTGCCCTCACAAAATTCAGCATGAGGAAAACAATGAGCTCCGTGGCGCCGGCTCCCAACCCCCTTAAAAGCGACACCCAAAAAACCAGGTAGGCAAGCACCCCCCCAAAAGTAAAAAAAATGTTCGAAGAATAAAAACCGAAAACCACCATTGCAAATGCAAACCATGATGCGGCCACTTTTGCAAGGTCCGCCAGAAAACCTTTTCCGAGGAACTTTGCGTATTTTTCCGGCATTTTTTTGAAGAGCCTGACGTCCTCTTTCAGGAGCACAAGCGTCTCAATAGGCCTCAACAGGCCTACTCTTCTTTGCGGGTGCAGAACCATCGCCTTTTCACAGAAAACCACTTTCCCGAACTCCATTGCCCTGAACGCAATATCCGTGTCCTCCCTGTAAAAATGGTAGCTTTCATCAAAACCGCCGGCTCTTTGCAAAACACTTGCCCTGAAAGAGAGATTGCAGGTTGGGAACAAGCCGCCTTTGAGGTTCACGGGCGCATTGGAGTAAACCTCCTTCTTTCCCTCAGTATAAGTGAGGCCCTCAACTCCGGCAATGCCGTCATCCTCCGCGAATTTCACGAGTATTTCCTCAAGCCAGTTTTTGTTTGGAACACAATCATCATCCGTGAACGCTATTATCGGCGCCGAAGCCTGCTTTACGCCGATGTTCCTCTTTCGTGCGGGGCTCTCCGTATCGGACCAAAAGCATGAGAACAACCCTTTTGACTCTTTTGCCTTTTTTTCGCAAATCTCCCTGACCTTTTCGTCCCCGCCATAAACAATTATGCACTCGAACCCGCCTTTCAGCGACTGGTTTTCAATTGCGCGAACGGCATTTTCCAGCAGGTCAGGCCTGTTATAGGCAGGAATGACCACGCTCACTTTCGGGTTCGTAATACCGCCTCGTACACTTTCAGGAGTTCCATTGCGCGTTCCCGCGGGTCAAATTTTTTGGCTGCCTCTATCGCCCTTTTCCTGGTTTTTTCCTTTTCGGAACGCATTACTTCCATGATTTTTTCCGCCGTTCCCGCGTGGTTTTCAAAATTCACGAGGAACCCGCTCTCATTGTCCTTAATGAAATTCCTGAACGACTCTATGTTGTTTACTATCGGTATGCATCCCGACGCCATTGCCTCGATTGTAGTAATGCCGAAGCTCTCGAACCTCGATGCGCTCACAAAAAAATCCGCCTTTGAATAATACTCCAACAGCTCCTTCTCGCCAAGCTTTCCGGTGAAGAGCACGCTCTTTCCAATGCCGAGCTTTTCAGCGATGCCCTCCAAGCCGGCTTTTAAGCCTTCCCAGTCCTCGCCGATAATGCAAAGCCTGGCGGACGGTTCCATCTTCACTGCAATTGCAAAAGCCCCAAGCAGGTTTTCAACCATCTTGTTTTCCGAAAGCCTCCCCGCAAATATGAAAAGGTTTTTTTCTTTCCTGCCTTTGAGTGCTAGGAACCTGCCAATGTCCACGCCGAGTTCCACCATTACGAGGTTTTTCCAAACTATTTTCCTGAACAGGCTGTAATCGTTCCTGCTTATCGCTATGACCTTGTCGGCAAATTTCAGGATTATCCTCTGCAAAAAGTGGAAATAAAATTGTTTCAGGGCAAAAATGTTTTTTGTGTGGAAAACCCCGCCATAAGTCGAAACAACAACCGGTTTTTTGTGGAGCGGCTTTGCGAGCACGAGGAAGTCAGAGAAAAAACCAGTCCCATCCACATGGATAATGTCATAGCCCTTCACAAAATCCAGGGCGCTTGGCGCAATCTTGTAGTACCTGAGGTCAGTGAAGGGAACCCTGAACACCATTATTTTTCCGAGCTTTTCTTCCTGCCCGAGTTTTTTTCCGTTCGGGCACCCTTCAAGCGTGACAACATCACATGTGTGGCCCAGCCTTATGAGTTCCTCGCACTGGAGCCTGACAGCCGACTCCAGGCCGCCGGTGCAGGGGTAAAAGCTGTTCACTGCATGCAGAATCCTCATTTGGACACCTTGTGCCTGATGAAACCCGCAAAAAGCCCGAGCATGAAAGCTAACGTTCTGACCTGAATCATGAAAAGGGAAAAAATCGCCGCCCATGGGTCATGCCTTGTGCGGACAGCGGACAATAATGTATAAATCGTCGCCAACAGAACCAAAACCGCGTTTCCAAAAAGAATTGTCGAGGCGAGCAAATCAAACCCGTAAAAATAAAGCGTCGGCATCAGGAACAGCAGGGCAACTCCAGTATAGCCTGCGAGTATCTGCACTTTTATCCCAATAGGCGTGTAAGAATCCTTTGCAATCTTGTCCCTGTGCTTGTCATACAGCAAAATCCTGTAAAATGCGCGGTAAAACTTTGTCCTGAAATACTTCCACACAGAATCAGGGTGGACATGGTAAACAACTGCCTTTGGGTTGAAAACAAGTTTTTTTCCCGCCTTGTGCATTTTATAACTAAGCTCCGGATCCTCGCCGGAAGCCTTTGGGAAGCTTTCATCAAAACCTTTCACCTCAAAAAAA
>AQRS01000023.1 GCA_000402355.1 Candidatus Iainarchaeum andersonii SCGC AAA011-E11 | reverse complement strand
ATTACTGTTGAGAGCAGCACTGCAATGATGAGAAGCTCTGGCGTTACAAGTGTTGTGAATCCCCCGCCTCCTGTTGCCCCGCCAATGCTTATTCCGAATAATGGTATTATTGATGAAATTGCCGTTCCTATTGCGGCACCAATGAGCCCTCCAATCAGGCCGAAGAGCGCAGATTCAATGAGGAAAAGCTGGAGTATTTCAGTGTCCGTTGAGCCAAGTGCCTTCATGATTCCAATCTCGCGGGTTTTTTCGAGCACTGATGTGAACATGCTATTTGCGATTCCCACCGCGCCGCCTATGAGCAATAAATATTCTAATGCGCCCTGCGCTTTTTGAGTTTGCATTGAAAATTATAAAACACTGTAACTATTTATAGATGCCAGTATTCAAAAACCATTTTTATATCACCGGCGCGAGAAGGAGCAGCGCTATAAAGAGCCCTATTGCCTCGAGCCCGAGAATGAGCCTCAGGAGGAGCTTTTGCAGTGATGATTCGCGCTCGTCAAGGCCGAGTATTACGGACGCAATTGAAAGATTGGCCTGCACAAAGAAGAAGAAAAGCAGAATCACGTTCACTACCGCGGGAACAAGGATGCCGAGGAAAAAGAATATTATGAAAACCGCGACCAGGAAAACGAGCTTGAGGAGCATGAACACCCTCAAATGCATATTCTCTGCCCTAAACAGGAACAGCAGCGGAAAAACAACGAGCAGCGAAAAAACAAAGAATATTATGTTGCCGGCCTCGAATCCTCCTGGCACCTTCGAAACGGATTTTGTGAGCACCACAGCGCACGCGAGATTCTCGTTCTCAATGGTAAGCTGGGGGCAGTGCGAAATAAATTTTTCGTCAATCTTGCTTTTCGGGAAAAACTGGGCGGCCTGCCTGAGCTTGTTTGCCTTTTCGCACAGCACAAAGAACCCGACATCCTGGTCCGAGTCCCCTGTGTAGGTCATTTTTGTTCCGTCAAGGTCGGTGTGCCAATTCGGGTTGCTGCTGAATTCTCCGAGCGAAAGGCAAACGTTCCGCGCCTCAACCTGCTCGGCGATGCGCGAAGCGTTTATGGAGTCAGCAAGTTCCTGCGCGGTTATTGTCTGCTGGTAAGAGGAACTTGATGCGGAAAATCGCTTTACGAGGTCGAGGGATTGCTGCGAAATTTCTTTCGAAAGCGTGCTGTCTGTTTCGGCGGCATGGGCAAATGATGAAAGCAGCAGGAGCAGCAGGACGGCAAAAAGCGCCTTTTTCATGCCAATATAGTCTTTTTTGCATTATTTAAATTTTGGTTTGCGGCCTAAAACAGCCTGAAGTAGAAAAGCATGAAGACAACTGCCGAAATCAGGAACTGTGCCGAGAGCAGAAAAACCACCAATTGCTTTTCCGTGAAGGTTCTCATGGACATTACGAAGTGCATCAATGACCCGCCGCGCGGGTCCGGCTTCAATGTGCCATCCTTTTGCGGGGTGCCGAAGTTTTCGCTCTGGAATTTATGGCGTGCCTTGAAAACAAGCTCGACCCAGTGCAAGGCAATGAGGCTGATTCCTATTTTTTCCATGTTGCCTATTATGGAGATTGCCGCAATGCTCGCGCCTATCATTAAAGTGAGCGAGTCGCCGCCGAAAACCTTTGCCGGAAACCAGTTGTACCTGAGGAAAGCGAGGAGCGCGCCAATGATTGCGACGCCGAGAATCAGCGCCTCGGTTTTTCCGGTCATTAATGCAATCAGCGAGAGCGTCGAAACAATTATTATTCCGAGGCCGGCCTCAAGGCCGTTGAAGCCGGCCAGCATGTTGAACGCATTGCTTGCGCCCGTGACCCCTATTGGAACCAGAATCAGCGAATACCAGATGCCTATAGAGGCGGCACCGAAAAAAGGCAGTACGAAGAAATCCGTTCCGGCCTGCACCGCCATTAATGGGAGCGCGGCAAAGAGCGGGAACAATGCATGCTGCCACTGCCTTATCCCTTTTTTCCAGCCTATTAGGTCGTCAATTACGCCTATGAACCCAACAAGAATTATCGTGAGGAATGCCGCGAACAGCACCGCGAGATTGAAATTTATGAAGCCAAGGTATGTTGAAACGAATGTAGAGGTTATCACTCCGATGGAAACTCCCAGAATCAGGGAGATTCCGCCAAGTTCCGCAACCTCGGGCTTCGAGACCTTATTCATGTCCTTGCCCGTGAGGCCGCGCGCAGTGAGCTTCCTTATGAGAATCGGCGTTATGAAATAAGTCAGCGCGAACGAGGATGCAAACACCAGAAGCATCGACAAAAGGAATTGCGCATTTTGAGCCAAAAAAATCACTTCAGGCTTTTACCTTGAATATTTTGACTTCCTTGTTGCTGTAAACCTGCTCAAAGTTCTTCAGCGTTGCTTCGTTGAAGAAGAACCGGGTTATCATTGTGTTGTTGGCTTCGTTGTTCAATATGAAGAGGCTTCCGGTTGAGGGGCTCCTGTAAATGAAAACCCGGGTTGTCTGGAGAACCTGATTCGGCTGGGAAATCCATTGTGAAGGGAGGGCATTGTACTGTTCCTCGGTAAGTGGGTTTCCGCCGCAGTTGTATGTAACTTTTTTGGTGAGTGAGTCCGTTGAAACCGAGCATGGAAGCCCGGCAGAAAGGTATTTTGTTATTCTCGGGTCGTTCCTGTTGGTCGTGTTGTAAGCATAAAGCCCGAGCGAACCGAGCTTTCCTATCAGGTCTTCGCTCACAATTACGTAATCAGGGTTGTAGTCCTTGAGGATGCCGAGCGCCTCTTCCTCTGAGGTACTGAGCACGAGCTTCGCCAGGTCGATGTCGGCTTTGAGGATATAGTTCCTGTTGTCCGTGCTGACTGCCCTCTCGCCTATGAAGGTTATCCAGTGGCCTTCATCCCACCAGTTGAAGAACTTCGCGTCTTTCGGCGTGTTCTGGTTTATCCAGTACAGCGATTCCTTCCAGCCGGTGTTCTGCTCTATTGTGGGAACGTTCTGCGCCACAAAAAAGCTTCCCGCGGCGATTCCCACAAGGAACATGAACCCGAATGCGAATGCAACGGTCTTCTTTTCAAAGCCCGGCCTTTGCCCAACCCATTCAAAGACTTCGAAAAGCACTATTCCTGCCGCGGCCGCAACCGGGAGGCCGAAAGTGTAGGTGAATTTGAGGCGTATGAATGCCATCAGCATTGTCACAACTATCCAGAAGAAAAGGATGAACGAAACGTAATCGTCTTTTTTGCGCAGCAGCCTGTAAGGAATGAAAAGCAAAAGCGCGAGGAATGGGAAAACTATCAGCGCGTTGTACTTGTTTCCCCAGAAGTCATAGCCTCTCTGCTCTTCGCCCACGCTTATTGAAAAAACGCTTGTGGCGTCCCCGCCCGGAGTTTCTATGCGCTGCAGGTTTTCTCCCGTAACGGGAAGGTAGCTTGAAACATAGCCCCATGTCGTGCCTATCCAGTCGGGCCCCACAAACACGGTTGCCAGGGTTGCGAACAGCACAAACGCGATTGCAAAGTTCTTTGCGAGGTTGAGCATTTTTTCATTTGATTCCTTGCGGAACCACATCAATGCAAGCGTGCTTGGAAACCACGCAATCAGTATTATCGGCACGAGCAGGAACATCTGCCAGGTCCACGCCATTATCGAAAAGAAGAGCGCGGCAATTACCGAGTTCTTGATTGTCTCTTTGTTGAACTCGGCCTTTTTCACGGATCGCACGAAAAAATAGAATCCTATTACGAGCCACAAAAACCCCAGGGAGTCTTCCTCGAACTGGCCCGCCATTGTCCTGTAAACAAAAGCCGGAACCACTGCGGCAAAGAACGCCATTGTGGCGCCCGCCTTTTTTCCGTACATTTCCTTTCCGAGGAAGTACATTCCAACGCTTATGAGTGCGCCGAAGAGCGCGGGATAGATTTTCACTGCCGTAATCCAGGTGTCTTTGCTGAAGGCTGAGCCAAGCGTGGCTATTTTGAATATTATTGCGGTGAATGCCCAGAAGAATTCCGTGTTGGGGAGGGTGGCGCCGCCCTGAACCTGGTAGTATGCAAGCGGGTCTACACTGGGGATTGTGAGGTTCTGGATCACGTACTCGGCTATTCTCGCGTGGAAATAAGTGTCGAATTCGAACATTAACTGGTAAATCATCAGGTGGGCGCGTATACCGAACGCAAGAAGGAAAACAAGGAAAACGAAAAAGAGCTCCTTTTTGTGCCCAAGAACATAATTTTTTGCCCTGGTTATTGCCTGCGGAAACATCATAATTAGATTAATTGGTAAAGTTTTTAAGGGAACACAGGAAAACCAAAAAACCATTTTTGTACCAGATGCATGGCAAAAGAGGCCCGAAAAGCGCGTTTTATACCAATAAAATTTAATTTGCGCCCATACAAAGCATTAATGATGGAAAAGAAAATATGCCTCGCCTGCTCTGCGGGTGGGCATTTGGCGGAGATGCTGCAGCTCAGGGAGTTCTACGGAAAGCACGAGCACTTTTTCATTACATTCAGGCGTGCGGACACGGAGAGCCTCGCTGAAAAGGAAAAGGTTTTTTTTGCTGAACTGCCGCGAAGGAATCCCCTTGCGACTGCGCAGAGCTTTTTCCAGTGCCTCGATATTCTGCGTAGGGAAAACCCAGGCGTAATAATTTCTACAGGCGCGGACCTTGGTTTGATTGCATGCATCGCGGGAAAGATTTTGGGAAAAAAAATCGTTTTCATTGAGAGCTTCTGCCGCCCCTATAAACCCGGAATAAGCGGAAAAATAGCGTACAAATTCGCGGATTTGTTCATTTACCAGTGGAAGGAACTTGAACAGTATTACCCTAAAGGCATTTTCGGCGGGAGCATATTCTGAGGGACTCTGATGGACAAAATTTTTGTGACTGTGGGAACGCATCCGCAGCAGTTTGACCGCCTGCTGAAGGAAATAGACAGGCTCGCCAAGGCAGAGGTTCTCAATGGAGAAATTTTTGCGCAGACGGGTTACAGTTCCTTTGAGCCGAAAAATTTTGGGTTCCAAAAATTTTTGGGCCTCGAGGAATTCGAGAAAATGCTCTCCGAAGCAGACATGGTTATCACGCATGCCGGAGAAGGAAACATCGGCGCGTGCATTAAGCTCGGCAAAAAAATGGTTGTGGTTCCGCGCCGAAAGGAATTCAACGAGCACACGAACGACCACCAGCTCGAGCTCGCGGAAGTGGTTGGACAGAAAAAACTTGGGTTGGTCGCGTGGAACCCTGAGGAACTGAATTTGAGGCTGCGCGAACTGAAAAATTTCAGGCCGCAGAAAGTTGTCTCTGGAAGGATACCGAAAATTCTGGATGATTACGTGAAGAGGGAACTCAGATGGTGAACGCAAGCATCGTGGTTGCGACGTACAACAACCGCAAAACGCTCGAAAAAACACTGGATTCGCTGCTGCGGCAAAACTTCGGCGGAAAGTACGAGGTTATAGTTGTGAATGACGGTTCTCGCGACGGAACGAAAGAGTTTCTTGATTCTTACGCGAAAGGAAAAAATACCCTCAGGGTTTTTCACCAGCAAAACCTCGGCGTGTGCAGGGCGCGCAACAAAGGCATTCAAAATGCGCGCTTCGAAATAGTGATTAACATGGACCATGACTGCATTGCGGAAAAGGGCTGGCTGCGGAAAATGGTTGAGGGCTTTGATTCGGAAAAAATCGGGGTTGTTTCGGCGTATGATTATTACGGCGGAACATCCACCGCATTTCGAAAAGACTTGCTCGAAAAAGCCGGGGGCTATGATGAAGAGTACAGGTATTACCGCGAGGACACTGATTTGAGCTTCAAAATAATGGATTTGGGGTACAAATTCAAATTGGTGAAGGCCGGTTACCTCCATGACCACAAGGAAGCAAAGCCCGGGGGATTTATTGCGCTGGTGCGGCATGTGCTCAAGAGGCTTTATTACCACCAAAATGACGTTCTTCTTTACAAAAAGCACCCCACAAAGGTTTGCAAAGAATTCCTTCACATAAAATACGGTTTTTTGGTTGACCCGGTACAGGACTTCAAGGTTGCGACGGGACTTTGGCAGGAGGGCGGAAAGTTTGAGGCAGGCAGTCCGCGCGGAATCACATTCATCGAGAACAAAGGCCCTTTTCACACGCTCGCAATTTTCTGCGCCGGAATTTCGTACGTCATTTTGGTCAAGCTGAGCAGGCTGATGGGCTCGATAAGGTTCGGGAAACTCCTGGTTTAATGGATTTCCAACGCGCTTTGAACCCAAAAGCATTTATTTAGTTTTCAATATGCATATTTACGTGATTTCATGCAAAAAATTCTTGTAACAGGCGGATGCGGCTTCATCGGAAGCAATTTCGTGAGGATGCTCCTTGCGCAAACTGACATGGAAGTCGTAAACCTCGATTTGCTCACATACGCCGGGAATTTGGAAAATCTAAAAGATGTAGAGGATAACAAAAGATACACTTTCATCAAAGGGGATATTGCAAACAAACCAGATGCGGATAAGGCAATGAAAGGGGTTGACACGGTCATTAGTTTTGCGGCAGAGAGCCATGTTGATAATTCGATTAATGATTCAGAACCATTCATCCGAACAAACGTTTCCGGAACAAAAGTAATGCTTGATTGCGCCAGGAAAAATAATGTTGAAAGATTCTGCCAAATCGGGACCGATGAGGTTTATGGCTCGGTTGAAAAAGGCGCGAGCACTGAAAAGGACAGGCTAGAGCCGCGAAACCCATACTCGGCAACAAAAGCCGCTTCTGACTTGCTTGCGCTAAGCTATGCAAACACTTATGGAATGAATGTTGTTGTTACGCGCAGCTCGAACAATTACGGGCCTTATCAATATCCGGAGAAGGTGATTCCGCTTTTTGTCACGAACATTCTTGAGGGAAAAAAAGTTCCATTGTACGGCACAGGCACTAATATCAGGGACTGGCTCCACGTTGATGACAATTGCAGAGGAATTTTGAGGGTTGCGGAGAAGGGCAAGAAAGGGGAAATCTATAATATCGGCGGCGGGAACGAAGTCACTAACATTGATTTGACAAAAAAAATATTGAAGCTCATGGGGAAAGGCGGGGAATCAATTGAGCGCGTTGCTGACCGCAAGGGGCATGACATAAGGTATTCTCTTGATAGTTCCAAACTCGGAAAGCTCGGTTGGGCCCCGAAAAAAAATTTCGAAACGGGCTTGAAGGAAACAATTGACTGGTACAAAAAGAACGAGAAGTGGTGGAAGCCATTGAAGGAGAAGAAAAAATGATTGCGAACGAAGTGAGCCAACAGTTTCGGCTGTTGGGTGCGAGGACTACCTTCGGTAGGCAGTGTCCCGCTTTGCGGGACCAAGGCCCTGCGAAGCAGGGGCTATCGGTAGCGCGCGTCGAAATGCGCGAGTGGTGGAAGCCGCTCAAACAGAAACAAGGAGGAACAAAAAAATGACAATTCGCGGAGTGGTACTTGCAGGAGGAAATGGAAGTCGTTTGCTTCCGTTAACTCGATCAATGAACAAACATTTGCTTCCGGTTTATGACAAGCCGATGATTTATTATCCGATTGAAACTTTGAAGCGCGCCGGAATAAAGGATATTTTGGTTGTCACAGGAACGCACCATGCGGGCGCAATATTCAATCTGCTCGGCTCAGGAAAAGATTTCGGAGTTAAGTTCACTTACCGCGTGCAGGATGAAGCGGGCGGAATCCCGCAGGCAATCGGCCTCGCGGAGGATTTTGTCGGCTCTGATAAATTCGTTTCAATCAATGGCGACAACATTTTGTTTGATGACATAAAGCCCTTTGTGCAGGAATTCGAGAAAGGCAATGAGAAGTCACGCGTGCTGATTTACGAGACTACAAGAGAGGAAGCGCAGAAAGCGGGGGTCGCGGTGCTCGAGGGCGAGAAGGTCACGCAGGTAATTGAAAAGCCGAAGAACCCGCCGACGAATTGGGTTGTTGTGGGAGTTTACATGTACACACCTGACGTTTTCAAGGTGATTAAAAATTTGAAACCTTCACAAAGGGGAGAGCTTGAGATTGCAGATATCCATAACTTCTACATAAAACAAAATTCCCTGAAGGCGAGCAAACTGAAGAAGCAGTGGCTTGACGCCGGCTCTTTTGATGAATTGCTCCGCGTGAACAGGATTGTTGGCGAAAAGAAGCAGTAGCACAATTGTACCAAAAACGCTATTTAATCGCGAATTAACAATTGATAAGTTTATATAAAGGCCCAAAGTGTATTGGTATTTATGGTGAAAAAATGAAGATTTTGATGCTTAATCCCCCGTTTTTGTTCCGCTTTTCGAGGACATCGAGAAGCCCCGCAATTTCAAAGGGAGGGTGCGTTTACTACCCAATCTGGATGGGTTACGCAACCGGAGTGCTTGAAAAGGCAGGCCATGATGTAAAATTGATTGATGCGCCCGCGCGCGGCACCACTCTGGAAGAGGTTATTGAGCTTGCAAAGGAATGGAAACCACAGCTCATTGTGGTTGATTCCGTAACGGCTTCGTTCAACAATGATGTCAAGGTTACTGAAACTCTGAAGGATCTGAACCCAAATGCATTCACTTTGATGGTCGGAACCCACGTCGGCGCACTGCCTGAGCTTTCATTGAGGCAGAGCAAAAAGATTGACGCGGTTGCGCGCGGGGAATACGACTTTATAGTGCGCGACTTGGCGGAAGCGCTTGAAAAGAAGAAGCCATTGGAAAATGTCTTGGGAATAACTTACTGGGGCGAAGACGGAAAAATAAAGTTCACTCCGAACATGCCTCCGATTGAACAAGATGGCTTGGATGCAATGCCATTTGCCAGCGAAGTCTACAACCGCCACTTGAAAATCCGCGATTATTTTTACCCGAGCGTTTTGTATCCGGAAGTCACGATAATCACCGGAAGGGGATGCAAGTTTCGCTGCACATTCTGCAAGTGGCCGCAAACCTTGACGGGGCATTCTTACCGCGCGAGGTCAGTTAAAAATGTGGTTGATGAGTTCGAGTGGATTTCCAAGAACCTTCCTTATGTGAAGGACATAATGATTGAGGACGACACATTGACGCAGGACAAGCAAAGGACGATTGAATTGTGTAGGGAAGTCATTAACCGCGGCCTTAAGGTAACTTGGACGTGCAATGCACGCGCTGATGTTGACCTTGAAACAATGCAGTGGATGAAGAAAGCGGACTGCAGGTTAATGTGCGTCGGGTTTGAGAGCGCGGACCAGACTATTCTTAACAACATCAAGAAGGGAACGCGCGTGGAAAAAATCGAGCAGTTCATGGTTGACTCAAAGAAAGCGAATTTGCTTGTGCACGGGTGCTTCATGATGGGCAACCACGGCGAAACCAAGGAAACAATCAAAAAAACGGTTGAGTGGGCGAAGAAATTAGAGCCTGATACCGCACAGTTTTTTCCTCTGATGGTTTACCCGGGAACGGAGGCGTTCAAGTGGGCCACGGATAACAATTATTTGAGCACTAAAAAGTGGGATGAGTGGCTCACTCCTGAAGGAACCCACAACACAATCCTCAACACGGAACATTTGAGTGCAAAAGAGCTTGTCGCGGGCTGTGACTGGGCACGCAAGGAGTTTTACATGAGGCCGAGCTACATTTTCAACAGGTTCAAGCTCATGGTTACGCAGCCGCGCGAAGCCCCGCGCCTGATAATGGGCGCAAAGACGTTTGCAAAGTACCTTTTGGATATTAATTTCTGGAAGAAGAGCGCTGCGGCAAAACAAGTATCTTGATGCCTCTGCCCATCGCCATGATGGGCAAGTCGGTATCCTCTCAATAGGCATCTTGAGTTGGTAGAAATCTGCTGCGGCAAAACAGTTACGTGGTGCCTCTGTCCCGTCGTAGACGGGACAAGTCTGCCTCCTCCCGAGAGGCATCTCGGGCGGAACTGTTGTTGTACCAAAACCAATAATTTAAATGCCGTAAAGGGTTATTATTGCTGGTTTTAGAGGGCTTGTTCATGGAAAGGATTGAGTTTGCGCTGAGGAACCTCAGGGGAAAAATCCTTGATGTCGGCTATAGCGTCGGAGGAATACACGAGAAGTTCATTGAGAAATTCGGGAAGGACAATCTTTATGGCGTGGACATTGAAACCAAGAAGGACACTGGGCATTACAAGGCGGCAACCGCGGAAAAAATACCCTTCAAGAGCAATTTTTTTGATTCGGTGTTCGCCGGCGAATTGATTGAGCACGTTGCAAAGCCGCACTTTTTCCTCGAGGAGGCAAACCGCGTGCTGAAGGACGGCGGCGTGCTGATAATAACCACGCCGAACAAAAAGAGTTTGGTAAACAGGCTTTTCAAATCTTACCACACGCCTATCCACATAAGCCTCTTTGATTATAACGAGCTTAAAGCCGCGCTTGGGGTTGCGGGGTTCGCGGTGCAGGAGTTTTACTGCCGGCCTTACAGCGGCGAGAACTGCTACGGGAGCAGGAACAAGTGGAGCTTCCTGTTCAGGGGCGCGCTGCATCATTTGCTGCCGAAAGGCCTTCAGGAACAGATGATTGTGAAAGCGGTTAAAGTGACCTGAAGTGGACCCCACGGCCAGCATTATTGTTCCGGCTTACAATAGCAAAAACAGCATCACAAGGTGCGTGAAGTCGCTTAAACAGCAGAATTTCGATGGAAGTTACGAAATAATCGTGGTTGATGACGGCTCTAAAGATGACACCGCGGCGCTTGCGGAAAAAGCCGGCGCAAAAGTTTTTTCACAGAAAAATTCGGGGCCTGCAAAGGCACGCAACTTCGGGGCGCGAAAAGCGGAAGGCGGCATACTTGTTTTCACTGACGCCGACTGCACTCCCGAAAAAAACTGGTTGGAGGAAATGCTTGCCCCGTTCAAGGACAAAGAGGTTATAGGGGTTCAGGGGGCATATAAAACAAGGCAGACTTCCTTGACAGCGAGGTTTGCGCAGGCGGAAATAGAGGAAAGGTATGGTCTCATGAAAAAAAACGCCTCCAACCTCGACTGGATAGGGAGTTATTCGGCCGCTTACAGGAAAAAGGATTTTTTTTGAGGTGAAAGGTTTTGATGAAAGCTTCCCAAAGGCTTCCGGCGAGGATCCGGAGCTTAGTTATAAAATGCACAAGGCGGGAAAAAAACTTGTTTTCAACCCAAAGGCAGTTGTTTACCATGTCCACCCTGATTCTGTGTGGAAGTATTTCAGGACAAAGTTTTACCGCGCATTTTACAGGATTTTGCTGTATGACAAGCACAGGGACAAGATTGCAAAGGATTCTTACACGCCTATTGGGATAAAAGTGCAGATACTCGCAGGCTATACTGGAGTTGCCCTGCTGTTCCTGATGCCGACGCTTTATTTTTACGGGTTTGATTTGCTCGCCTCGACAATTCTTTTTGGAAACGCGGTTTTGGTTCTGTTGGCGACGATTTATACATTATTGTCCGCTGTCCGCACAAGGCATGACCCATGGGCGGCGATTTTTTCCCTTTTCATGATTCAGGTCAGAACGTTAGCTTTCATGCTCGGGCTTTTTGCGGGTTTCATCAGGCACAAGGTGTCCAAATGAGGATTCTGCATGCAGTGAACAGCTTTTACCCCTGCACCGGCGGCCTGGAGTCGGCTGTCAGGCTCCAGTGCGAGGAACTCATAAGGCTGGGCCACACATGTGATGTTGTCACGCTTGAAGGGTGCCCGAACGGAAAAAAACTCGGGCAGGAATAAGCATTGGCGGGGCAACAGGAGGCGGGGGATTCACAACACTTGTAACGCCAGAGCTTCTCATCATTGCAGTGCTGCTCTCAACAGTAATTGGAGTTGTAGCAGGCCTTATACCTGCTAGGAGCGCTTCAAAGCTGCGGCCGATAGAGGCACTGCGGTATGAGTGAAACTTTTTTCCATTGTAAAGACAATTGTAAAACTGGGCGCCCCCATAAAAAATTTCGTTGTCAAGCAGTGTTGCAATAAGTGTCAATAGGGGTGTATTGACCGATGAAATTGCGTCTGTTATCGGGTCTGCAAGAAACATTCCTTCACAATCCCGCACGCTCGGCTGTTTTTGTCAGGCCAGTTTCAACAAGGGCTGAATAGACGACCATGAGTGAAGTGGTTGATAGTGCGATTCCGGTAATGAGTGCGGCGTTCATTGTCCAGCTTAATGCAAAGTAAGTGAATGTTGACCTATAAAAATTGGAAAAATTTTACATTCTGAAAACTGCCCATCATAAAACATTAGAAAAGTGCCAAAAGCTCAAAGATTGCTGGCGCTAGGACAGTAAAAGGTGATTAGCAGCGTCCTGGCAGCTCCATTCAGTGAATAGTGCAAACCAAATCGCTAACGGGCTTAACTTCTGGGTTCGGAATGAGACCAGGTGTTTCCCCGCCGCTATGACCGCTAATCAATACCAATTGCATATTGCATGGTTTAAAAACCTTACTTTCAACAGTTTCGGCTGTTGGGTACGAGTTGCCCTGCTTCGCAGGACAAGTTGCTTCGCATTACTATTACTTCGCCTTCGACTTTACCGCTTTCTTCGCGCTTTTTTCCGGGCTGTTTATTGCGCGGATCATTTCTGCAGCCTTCTTTAGGCCCTTCTTGAGCAGTGTCTCGTTCTTTGCCCCGGCGCAAATCAGCTTTCCGTTCTTGAACAAAAGCAATGTAAGTTTCGGGTCGTGTATCCTTAAAATCGCGCCCGGGAACTGTTCAGGCTCGTATTCAACGTTGTCTGATTCCATTGCTGTCTTGAACAAATCCAAAGTCATTTTGAGGTTCGCGGTTGTGACCAGATTGACTACCGTGTATTCCGCGTTCTTCTGCACCTTCACGTTCTTCTGGATTTCGTGAATCATTTTCGAGGCCTTGTAAATTGCCAATGGTATTTGGGCCTCCGAGTTCGCGCCCGAGCAGATTACTTTCCCGTTCTTGAACAGGAGCATTGAAACCTTTGGCTCCTTGAGCTTCAGAATCGCGCCGGGGAATTGTTCCGGCTCGTACTCAACGTTTGGAATTGTTATGGCCAAATTGTATAAGTCGATTGTGGCGTTCAAGTTGGCGGAAGCCACGATGTTTACAATAGTGTACTTCATCTCAAATTACCCCCGATTTAAAAAGGACTATATTTAAAGGCTTTAAAAAGGTATATAAACCCCTTGTCTTGTTTACAAAGCCTGAAATCAGATGTGGCAGGTCGGCTCGATGCCCTTTTTCCGGTAGTACTTCTGGTGGCACTTCTCGGCTTTGAAAAATTCCTGTGCTTTCATAATCTGCGTCACTATTGGTTTTGAAAACCTTTTTTCCTTCTCAAGCTTTTCAATGAATTTCTTTGCCGCCTTTTTCTGCTCCTCATCGTGGTAAAAAATCGCGCTCCTGTACCGTGTGCCGACATCGGGGCCCTGCCTGTTCATTGTCGTCGGGTTGTGATTGTTGAAAAAAACCGCCAGCAATTTTTCGTAAGAAACTTCTTTCGGATTGAACTTTATTTGTACGGCTTCCGCGTGCCCTGTTTCGTCTGAGCAGACATCCTCATAAGTGGGTTTCTCAAAACCTCCGCCGGTGTAGCCTGCGCTTGTTTCCTTTACTCCCCGGGCCTTCATGAACACTGATTCAACTCCCCAGAAGCACCCCGCCGCAAAGGTCGCGGTTCCGGGCTTTCCTCCTGAATTTTTTTTCTCCATGGAAAGAATTCTCCGCGCGGGAATATAAGCTTTTTTCCGATTCCTGAAAAACGCGGCTCAACTGGCTTCCTGGTCAACGCATTTGTTGCTCTTGCAAACCTTGTTTAGGGGGCAAATCTTCTCCGCGTAACCGCCTTCATCGCCGCAGCACTCGAACGGGCATTCATCAGAGGCTTGTGCGGGGTCAATATGCGTGCCTGAATTTGCGCCGGAATTGCTTCCATTTCCAGGGCTGCTGCCGTCATTTGCCCCTGTTACTGCGTTGCGCGGGTTTTCAATTATTTCCCCGGCTCCGTTTCCGGCATTGGCATCTGCCCCGGTTTCCTGGATGCCGCCCTGCGGATTTGCGCCTGTACAGTTACCCTTGGCGCAGTCGATGTTCGTGTTCTGGCCGGGCGTGCCGAGAGGGTTGTTTCCCAATATGAAAATCGCTGTCACAATAATTATTAGGGCCGCAATTCCTATGCCGAGCCTTTTTCTGTTCCGGGGTTCCATTGCAATTCTTTTACGCTTTTCCCTTTTTTAAGGCCATTGCTCCCGCTTCCTGCTTAGGTATTTAAATGTTTTCAGGGGGGAATAGTATAATTCTCAATTGACTTGGGTAGATGTTTTCATGCCGAACAAAAAGGCCAAGGGGCCGAGGAAAAAGTCCAGGGACCTTTTGAAGAAAAGGGGCCCCGATGTTACCGTAAACAAGATACTCCAGGAAATTCCTATTGGCAGCAAGGTGGACATTAGGATAGACAGTTCCGTGCACTCGGCAATGCCGCCTACCCGCTACCAGGGATTCACGGGAACGGTTACGGGAAAAAGGGGAGTTGCTTTCATGGTGGCTGTTTCAAAGGGCAACAAGCCCGTTGAACTTATTGTGCATCCTGCGCACCTCACCATTTCAAAGGGCACGGGACAGCAGGGAAAAAAAGAAAACGAAGGGGAGAAGGTGGCCGCATGATCGGAAAGCAGGTTATTTCAAGGGAAAACGTCCCGCTTTACGCGGTAAATGAGGTTCTTGCCGAAAGGAGCAAGGACGGCGAACTCAATTACGAGCAGCAGCAGGCATTCGAGTACTCGAAAAAGTTTTCGAAAATAACCCCTGCAAAGGGCGAGAAGCTCCTCAAGGAACTCAGGGAAATTGAAGGCTTAAGCGAAGATTTCATAACCAAGGCGGTGGATATCCTGCCGCTAGACGTGAACGCCGCCAGGCTCATCTCGGGCAAGGACATGGGCATCGACAACGCAAAGCTCGAGCAGGTGGTTGCAGCCACTTCGAAGTACGCAAAGTAAACCCCCCTTGCCACTAATTTTTTTCAAGGTGAAAACCCACATGAAAGCGGAAGAAAAAGCACTGGTACTTGATTATCTGCCGCGAGGCAGGAGCTCGGGTTACAAGACAGAGCCACTGGCACAGCTCATCGGCACGGAGTACTTCACTCTTCTTGAAGTGATTCCAAAAAAGGATTCCGATCTGAAGGCGCTGGAAGAGGTTTACGTGGGCAAGGAAAACAGGCCGAAAATAGACTTCATAAAGAGAAGGATTGCGTTCAAGGACCTCACGAGCAATTCGCTTGCCGAGCTCGAAAAGGCGGTTGAAAAAATCGTTGCCGACAACAAGCAAAAATACCTTGACTTTTACAATGCCGCGCAGAGCATAACAATAAAGAGGCACCAGCTCGAGCTCTTGCCCGGCTTGGGGAAAAAGCACATGCTCCAGATTGTGTCGGAGCGCGAAAAGGGCGCATTCGAATCCTTCGAGGACCTGGAGAAGCGCGTTCATTTGATGCCGAACCCGATTAGGGCGATTGTTGGCCGCGTGGTTGAGGAGCTCGAGGGCAACGACGTGAAGTACCACCTCTTCGCGAGGCCCCCCGCAAAGGAACATGACTTCAGGCCAAGGCGCAGGTTCTGATACAACAGTTTCGCGCCGCCTGCTCGCGGCGGGTGAGCAACTATCTCCTTGCCCCCTATACGGGGACGAGGCCTCGTGCCCATGGGTACAAGGTCGCCTCGGGGCTCGATAGTAAGTTTAAAAAATTGCAAATGCTTTGAATTCTTATGAGCCTTCTCTCAGAGCTCCAGAACCAGATGATTCGGCACAGGTTCAGGCCCAACCACAGGCTCGGGCAGAACTTCATCATCGATGATGCCGTTATTGAAAGAATGGTTGAGGAGGCCGAGCTCTCTCCAAAAGACGTCGTGCTTGAAATCGGCGGGGGAACAGGCTTTCTCACTGAAAAGCTCCTGCAGTACTGCAAAGTGGTTTGCGTTGAAAAGGACCAACTGCTGTGCGAAGCCCTCAGGGAAAGGTTTTCGGGGAACAAAAACTTTGAGCTGATTGAGGGCGACTTTCTCGAGGCCGAATTGCCGAAAATAACGAAGATAGTTTCGCTTCCCCCATTCAACATTTCCTCGGAAATAATGACGAAAATCTGCTTCCTGGAATTCAAAATGGCCGTGCTCGTTTTCCAGCGCGAGTTCGTGGAAAAAATAGTTTCCGAACCGGGCTTTCATTCGCGCGGCCATCTCTCCGTGCTGACGGATTTGCTGTTCGGCAAGGAAGTGGTCATGCACAACATCTACCCGAAAGCCTTTTTTCCAAAACCGGTTACTTACTCCGCAATGATGGTGCTCCGCGGCAAAAAGCACGGCTTTTCAAGGAAACAAACCGAAAGGCTCGCGGCTTTCCTCAAGAGCCTCTTCAGGTTCAAGAACAAGAACCTCTCGAATGCGCTGCAGAACGCGCTGAAGGAGTCGGGCGCGGGCCTCGGGGTAAAGGACTATAAAAAAGCAATGGCAAAAGTCGGTGCAAAGCTGCTTGAAGCGAAAACCAATGTGCTTGAAAGCGCGGAACTCGCAAATGTTTTCAGGAAAATTTTTCCAGAATGATTCTCTGCAGCTCAATCACGGGGCTGTTCTTCGCAAAATTATGCGCCGAATAAAGTTTCCTCTCGTTCTCCGCGTAAATCTCGAAAAGCGGCTGGCCATTCGAAACTTTTTCGCCGTTCTTCACCAAAAGCATTACGCCGGCCTTCTTGTTTGCGGGCGCTCCCGCCATTCTCGCTATCCTGTTAAGCAAGCCGACATTAATCGAGCTTATTTCCCCGGAGCCCTGCGAAATAATCTGCGTCTTGAATTGCGCAAATTCGATTTCTTTGGAAGAATTTATTTTTCCTCCCTGCGCCCTTATTATTTCCCTCATTTTTTCAAGCGCCTTTCCGGACTGCAGGATGCCGAGCGCCTTTTCAAAGCCGCTGCCTTTTGGGACATCCCCGACAAGCTCAAGGAGCGCACCCGACAATTCAACTGACTTCTGCGCGAGGTTGTCGAAGAACTTTCCCTCAAGTATTTCAAGCGCGTACTTCGCCTCCAATGCGGGCCCGAATGCGCGCCCGCTCGGTTCCGAGCCGTTTGTAAGCACAACCTCGACCCTTATGCCGAGCTTTTTCCCGACCTCAATGAACTTCAGGGCCATTAACTCTGCCTTTTCGCGGGACTTTATTTTCACGTAAGGGCCGATCGGCAAATCTATTACGACGTATTTTGCGCCGACGCTCGCTTTTTTCGCCATTACCGAAGCAATCACCTGCCCTTCAGGGTCAAGAGAAAGAGGATATTCAATTTTTATTATTTTGTCGTCCGCGGGCGCCAGTTCAACCGCGCCGCCCCACACGATGCACCCCCTGGTTTTTTTCACGACATTCCTTATCTCATCTAAAGTAAGTGACACATTTGCCAGCACTTCCATCGCATCTGCGGTTCCGGATGCCGAGGTAATCGACCTCGATGATGTTTTTGGTATGCAGTAGCCCGCGGCCGCAATTATCGGGACAATTATCATTGTCGCACGCCCGTTTGTGCCGCCGATGGAATGCTTGTCAACGCAAAGCGTGTCGGCTATCTCAAGTTTTTGCCCGTTTTCAATGAGCGCCTTTGTCATGGAGACGGTTTCCTCGAGGTCGAGGCCGTGCATATAGATCGCGGAAACAAATGCTGTTGTCTCCACTTCACTCAGCCTGTTCGAGGCAATGTCATCAATAATGCACTTCAACTGCTCCTGGTTCAGGGATTTTCCGTCGAGCTTCGCCTTGATGAACTCAATGCTTCTCGGCTTTCCGCTTGGCCTCACCTCAACCTCGGCGCCGTCTTTGACTCCCAAAAGCTCCTGCACGTCCTTGAAAATCCCTATTTCATCTTCTCCCGTAAGAGAATCGGTCACGTCAACAACCGCGTTCGTGGTCTTCTTGTTGCGCGGATTCGTTATTTCAACCCTGTCCAGGGGCAGCAAACCGAGTTCCTTCGCGTCTATTTTGTTCAGGATGACAATAAGTTTTCCGGAGAGTATGTCTATGGTCTTTACCTTGAGCATCTGCGAGTAGCTAGAGCCATTGCCTGCATTTTTTTCCATGTTAAGAATAAGCAGTCCCGATTTTTAAAGGTTATATCAAAGGACAAAAATACGGATACAAAATTTGTCCTTTGATATAGCAGACCAATAAAATATTTCGGCGACATTTTTGGCCTGCTATAGCTATCAAAAGACATTATGGAATTTTACTGAAAATACTGTCTTTTGATATTATTTTGAGCCGAGTTCCCTGCAAAGTTCGAGCGCGGCTTTCCTTTTATCCTTCGCCTCGTAAAGCGCCCTTCCTACAATCGCGTGCCACTTTTCTCCGGCGGCTTTTCCGGAATCGGAAATGCTTCCGCCCTGCGAAACCAAACCCGGAGAATAAAGGGTGGCATCGACCTTTTTTGATTCGAACAATTTGCGGTATTCAATTATTTTTTCCGGCTTGTTGCCAGGAACAACGAATTCAGTGATTCCTTCCGCAATCGCGGTTTCATACATTCTCCTTGGCGCGGAGTTCATCAAAAAACCGTTCTCCGCCTCAAGATAGCCCGGATGCGTCATCTCGCCGCCCACAATTACGCCGAGGCCTTCCTTCAAGCATGCCTTTATCCAAGCCTTCTCCGTTTCCGGGCCGGCCTGGGGAAACAAAATAACCGCGTTGATTCCCGCACCTTTGCAAACCTTTGCAAAATTTTCTCCCATGAAAGGAACATCGGTTCCGGCTTTCTGGTGGTCGTAAATAATCGGCTTGCTGCTGTGCTTGCGGCAGGCTTCAACAACTTTAGGCAGACCGTGCGCCAAACCCAATTCAAAACCCACTTTGTAAGCGCCGATTCCCCCGACAGAATCTATTTCCTTCACTAGCGACTCGAACTCCTTCAATGAGCTGAAGTCGCATGCCGGCACGATGCTTTTTTGTAGTTTTATGATTTGCTTCATGCTCTTGGCCTCCTCAGGCTTTTGGGGCGCCGGCCGATATCTTTAGTAATCCATTTTTCAGTTTCCCCCTTGTCCCTTCTTTGCCCTACTCTTTTTGGCAATAAAATCAGCTTGCGAAGGTGCCCTTTAAAGCCTAAAGAATCTGCCATCTGTCTTCTCACTTTAGCTTTTTCGATTCGTCTTTCTCTGCTAATCGCGTCCACCAGTGCCTGCAGTTCCTTGGCTTTGTGGACCACAGCACTATCATTCATGATTATTCGGAAAATTTGTTTCATTTCTTCTACGCTGAAAAATGGATTTGTCATTTTCCCTCGCCCCATTTCTCCGGGTTTGCGAAGTATTCCTTTGCGCTGTCGTAAAGCAGCGAGTCAATCTTTCCGTTTTCATTCAGCAGTTCAAGCAGCTCCGTAATTTTGAACACCGAATGCAAACGGTAGTTTTCCTTCAATAGTTCCTTTTTGCCGCCCTGCTCGCGGTCAACAAGAACGAGCACGTCCTTCACGCGCAAACCCTCTTTTTCCAGGGGCGCGATTGCCTCGAACTTGCTTCCGCCTGTGGTAATCAAATCGTCAATCACGAGAATCGTTTCCCCCTTTGAATACTTGCCCTCGACACTCACTTTGGTGCCGTACTCCTTCTGTTCTTTCCTCGGAAAAACCATGCGCCAGTTTTTCTCCAGCGAAACCGCTGTGGCAATCGAAATAGCCGCAAAAGGAATTCCCGCAATCGCATCAAACTCGAGCTTTTCCGACTCGGCTTTTTTTGCGAGCAATTTTGCCACGAGCTTCAAGGCATCGGGATATGAGATAAGAAGCCTCAGGTCAACATACACGGGGCTTTTCAGCCCTGATTTCAGCGTAAACAAGCCGAATTTTATCGCGCCTATTTCCTGCAGCTTCAAAGCCAGTTCAGTGCGTTCATCCATAAGGCTGTCCCCCGACAATAGTCTGCGCGATAAAGCATTTTAACCTTTGTCCGTTGAAAGGGGAATACTTTGCCTTGGTGAAAAGCTCCTCGTTTTTCACGGTAAAAGCCTTTTTCATATCTATAATCACCAAATCGGCATCAAAGCCCTTTTTTATGAGCCCCTTGGTTTTCCAATTGAAAATTTGCGCCGGCTTTTCGGAAACCGCTTTGACAACCCTTTTCAATGGAATTTTCTTCCTGCTCACCGCATCCAAAAGCAGCGGGAACATTGTTTCAACCCCCGGGATTCCTGAAGGAGCCTCGGAATATTTCTTCGCTTTTTCTTCCTGCGTGTGCGGCGCGTGGTCCGTCGCGACAATATCAATGGTTCCTTTGACGAACGCTTTCCACAGCGCTTTTCTGTGCACCGCGCCTTTTATGGAGGGATTGCATTTCACCAGATTTCCGAGTTTTTTGTATGCGCTTGAATCCAAAAAAAGGTGGTTTGGTGTGGCCTCGCACGTGAGGTTTTTTCCTGATTTGGTTTTCTTTGCCCTTGCAATCAGCTGAATTCCTTTGCGCGAGGACACGTGCGCAATGTGCAGCTTGCCGCCGTTTTTTTTGTGCAGTTCAATCAGCTTCGCGATTGCCCTTGCCTCGGCTTCCTCGCTCCTGATTTTTTCGTGCACAGAAGCATCCTCTATTCCGGCAAACTTTTTTGCGTTCCTGGAAATTGTTTCCTCATCTTCGGCATGCACAACAACCACAAAACCGTTTTTCTTTGAGAGCCTGAACAATTCCGCGAGCTTTGCGGAGTCATTGAAGAGTATGTTTCCTGTTGTTGAGCCATAGTAAACCTTCACTCCGCGCAAATCCGGAATAAAGGCAATCTCCTGCAGATTCTCGTTTGTTGCCGCGACAAAAAAATCCTTGTTCACCATTGCATCTTTCGCAATCGCCCTTTTCTCCTCGAGTGCGGGCCTTGAATCCGTCGCGGGCTTTGTGTTCGGCATGTCCATCACAGTGGTAATGCCGCCGTGCAGTGCCGCGAGCGAACCAGAAAACCAGTCTTCCTTGTGTTCAAAGCCCGGGCACCTGAAATGCACGTGCGCATCAATTGCGCCGGGCAGAATGATTTTGCCGTTGCAATCTATTTCCTTTTCTGTGCCGAACCTCTTTTTTGAAATCCCCGAAATTTTTTTTCCTTCAATGAGGATGTTCAGCATTGAGAGTTTTCCGTTGACAAAAGCCTTGCCATTGTTCAGTGCGAGACTCAATGCGACCGCCACTCGTAGTATTCCTTCAGCGAAACCCTGCGCCCGCTTTTCAAATAAGCCGTTTTCCCGAACTCCGTCAGCTTTGAAAGTTCCTTTTCGTTGAAAACCGGGCCATCCGAGCAAACAAGCTTGTCGTTGATTACGCACTCGCCGCAGATTCCTATGCCGCACTTCATGTACCTTTCCAGCGAGCCCTCGAAGCGCGTCTTGAATTTCTGTGCTATTTCAAAAGCCTTTAAGGTCATTATTTCCGGGCCGCACGCATAAATAATGTCGAACTTTTCCTTTGCAAGCAGCCTCTCGAGCACCTGCACATTGTAACCTTTTTCCCCGTAAGAACCGTCATCAGTTGTTATGTATATTTCCCCGTGCCGTTTCAGCTCCTTCTCGAACACAATCCTTTCTTTGTTTCTGCCGCCGAGGATTATTTTTGCCTTGCACCCGTTTTCCTTGAGTTTCTGTGATAGCAAAACAATCGAATCAATTCCCACTCCGCCCGCAACAATTGCGGCTTTCTTCACCCCCTGTGTGCCGAAGCCCCTTCCATAAGGCCCCCTAACGCCTAACTTGCCGCCCTTTTTCAGGGAAAGCATTTTTTTTGTGGCTTCGCCCTTACCCTCGATGTTCAAGGCGTATTTTTTTCCGCTCGGAATCAACGCAATCGGCTTCTCTTCAATGCCGGGAAGCCAGACCATTGCAAACTGCCCCGGCTCGAAGCAAAGTTCCTCATCCATGTAAAATGTCATGTTGCCGGAAAATTCTTCCCGCACTTTCTCGATTTCAACCATGCGCATTTTTGTGCACGAAGGCCACTTTTCGCTTTCGCATTTACAACAGCAACGGCCGCAATCACCATTCTCATTTTCCTTTTCTTCACTTTTCATGTGCGATTCCCCGCAATTTTTCCAGATTTGAAAACCCGTTTTTCTTCATCCATGCATCCATTTCATTGCAGGTTTTTTTGAAAACTCCTGTGCCTGACTGCCACACAGCGCTTCCTATCCCGCACAGGGTTGCGCCGGCCATTATGTACTCCAAGGCGTCATTGCCGCTTCCGATTCCACCCTCGCCTATAATCGGAATTTTTATTTTTTCGTAAAGCTCGTAAGTGATTTTCAGGTTGATAGGCTTGAGTGCGGGGCCGCTGATACCGCCCTTTTTGAAAGCGAGCACAGGCCTCATGGCATCGGCATTGATTATCATGCCCGGCATCGTGTTTCCCGCGCAAATCGCGTCCGCGCCTGCCTCCTCGCAGGCAACACCCACTTCAACAGGGGAATTGGCTGCGGGAGTAAGTTTCGCAATCAATGGGATTTTTCCGCACGCATTCTTCACTTCGGAAACTATTTTGCCCGAAAGTTTCGGGTCGCACGCGAACTGCGTTCCTTCCCACTCCGTGTTGGGGCAGGAAATGTCAAGCTCAATCGCATTCGGCTTCTTCGAGGCAACGTACTGCGCAACCTCTATGAATTCCTCCCACTTCGTTCCGTAAATGCTCGCAATCAAAGGCACTTTGATTTTTTTGAGCTCTTTCAGTTCCTCGAACTCATCATCACAATTCTTGTATCCGGGAGTCGGCAATCCCACCGCGTTGATCAATCCATGCTCCCACTCTATTACTGTCGGGTTCTTGTGCCCTTCGCGCTCGCGCGGACCAATGCTCTTCATCGTTACCGCGCCCGCACCTTCCTTCGCAACCCTTATGAGCTGCCCGGCGTTTACGCCGAGTATTCCAGAGGCAAGCCTCGTGGGGTTCTTCATTTCGAGACCGCAGAATTTTGTTTCAAGCAAGCAGAATCACTTTTTTATCATTGAAATTATTTCATCTTCCTTCATGCGGGTTTCGCAGTACCTGCACGTGGCCTCCAAAGGAGATGTTTTAATCAGGAATTTAGAGGGGATGTTTTCGGAATTGGTTATGCATTTGGGGTTGATGCACTTCATTATTCCCTCAACCTTTTCAGGATAAACCAGCTGGAATTTCCTGTTTATCTCCGAATTCCTGATTATGTTCACGGTTGCGCCTTTTCCTATGAGCGCAATTTTATTCATTTCCTTTTCATTAAGCTCGCGGCCCTCGATGAAGATTATGTCCTTTCTCCCCATCTTCCTGCTTTCAACGTTCATTCCGAGAGTGACGGTGTAATCCATGAGGTCTAGCACCTGGAGAATTTTGTAAGCCGAACCCGTGTTGAGGTGGTCTATCGCCGTGCCGTTCTTTATCGGTGTGATCCTTATCTCTTTGCTCATTTTTTCACACCCATCAGCAGCGCCAACAGTGCTTCTCTTGTAGGCAGGCCGTTCGCGGCCTGCTGGAAGTAAAGCGCATTCGGGGTTTCGTCGACTTCCGTGGTTATTTCATTCACCCTTGGAAGGGCATGCATCACCTTCATGCCTTTCTTTGCCTTCTCCAACATTTTTTTCGTAATCACGTAAACGTTCTTGACCTTCTCGTACTCAATCTCATCAGGAAAGCGCTCCTTCTGAATCCTCGTGGAGTAAAGGATGTCTATGCGGTCCAAATATTTTTCCATTTCCTGTGTTTCGAAAACCTTCACCTTTCCCTTCACATCTTCTATTATGTGGCGCGGCATCCTCAATGATTCAGGCGCAATCAGGAAAACCTCTACATTGTTGAATTTTGAAAGCGCGTAAAGGAGCGAGTGTACGGTGCGCCCGTACTTCAAATCCCCGGCCATCGCGATTTTCAGGCCGTCGATTTTCCCGAACTCCTTTTTGATAGTATAAAGGTCCAGAAGGGTTTGTGTCGGGTGCTGGTTCGCGCCGTCGCCCGCATTAATCACGGGCTTCTTCGAAATCTCCGCTGCCCTGCGCGCCGCGCCCTCGATGTAATGCCTCATTACAATAATGTCGGCATAGCTCTCCACAATCCTGATTGTGTCGCTAAGGGTCTCGCCTTTTTTTGTGCTGCTCACTGAGGCATCGGCAAAGCCTATGACACGTCCCCCTAGGTTCTGGATCGCGGTTTCAAAGCTCAGCCTTGTGCGCGTCGAGGGCTCGAAAAAGAGCAAAGCCACAACAATGTTCTTGAGAATCTGCGCCTTTTTTTCCCTTGAAAGTTTCTCCATGCGCTCCGCTTCCTTCAGAACGAGTTCAATGTCTGGCCGGGAAAAATCAGAAATGGAAACAACGTCGCTCAGGAATTTTTGCTTTCCGTTTGCGTGCTTTCCAGGCTTCAAATAACCCTTCAAAATATTGCAATGCCGTTAATAAAAACTTAACTTCGGCGCGCAAAAAACCCGGAAAAAATTGAAATGAGGAGTCGAAGAAAAGGCCCATTTCCGGGTCTAAATAATGCTGCGCCCAACCTATTTAAACCTTGCCAAACCACTTTTTTGCATGCGCCCTGAAACAGTGAAAAAGTACGTTGAAAAGTACTCTTTAGGCGTAATGGAAACCGAGAATTCCCTTGAACAGTACAACTCTTTTTTCAGGAACATGGGCTTCAAGGAAACAATCGAACAGCTCATTGAAAAGCGCCTCGAGGACCGCGTGTTCGTAATCGTAATGGATTTGGGGTGCGGGAACGGCGGCTTCCTCGCTGACCTGAAAAAAACATTTGACGAGGAAGTGCACACCGTTGGCGTGGATTTGCTCGCGGCGGAGAAAATGCCCGGCAAAATGATTATCGGCGACGCGCTTGAGGCAGAGTTTCCGTTTGAGGCCGATTTTGTTTTTTCGTTCCGCTCTTTGCATGAAATAGGCGAGCCTGAAAAAATGGCCGAAAAAATTTATTCCTGTTTGGCTGAAGGCGGAAAGGCGTTCCTTTCTTTCAGGACAACGGACCTCTACATCGGCGGCCCCGGGCTCGCGGAGCTCGGTGAAAAGGATATCAAGGCGCTCCAGCAGATGGTGCGCAAAAGCAAATTCAGGAACTTCAAAGTGAAGGGCTTTGAAGTGAACGTGAATGACGAGAAAGGGAAAAAAGTCACTGCCGGCGTGAATATTTTTCTCGAAAAATGACTTCAGACGTGAAATGCATGGCTCCTCCGAAAAAAAGGCAGGTCCCGTTTTCCAGGGCTCCCAAATCCCTTGAACAAGTTCTTTCAGGCAGGCGGTTCGGCATGCTTGCCGATGAAATTTTGTCAGAATTGCCCTGCAATGTCAGGCCCGAGCTTTCAACGGAATTCCTGAAGCGGAAAATCGCGGCTTCGCGCATCGGCGCCCGCCTCTCCGTTCTCGCATCACACAACAGAAACATTAATTTGGAAGAGGCCATCGAGTACGCTGCGCTGCGCCTGCGTTCCGCTTTGCTGCGGAGAAAACGGTATTCGGGGTGAAGCGGCCTGATAAATTTTGGCCAAGCAGCCTGCCTGTTTTTTTCCTAAATCTCTTTGGCAATTAAGCCGGACAAGTCAATCCCATTGCTTTTGTGCTTAACCGAATTAGTGCTCACAATTGTTTTCGCGCCGGCCTTCCGGAGTTTCTCAAATGCCCCCTCCGCGAAAATCCCGTGGACGCAGATGCAGTGAACCGCTTCTGGCTTCCTTTTTTTGATTTCCTTAACCGCTTCAATCATGGTGTGGCCCGAGCTGATAATGTCGTCAACAATCACGACGTTTTTTCCGCGCCAGTCCAGCTCCGTTGTAACCTTTATTTTAACCTTGCGCGGGGAGAAGCGCTCCTTCAAAAAAATCGCGCTCCTGAACCTAATCGAATCCGCGATGCGCTTTGCCCACTGCGAGCTCTCAATGTCAGGCCCGACAATTACCGTGTCTTTTTCGGAAAATTTTTTGCTTATGAATTCCGCAATCGCACTGTTCGCGGAAAGCTTTTTGTGCTCAATGTGGAACAGTTCCCCCATTTCTTTTACCCTGTGAAGATGTGGGTCAACCGTAATTATTTTGTCGAGGCCGTGCATCAGCATCCATGCCGCAATTTTGTTCGAGAGCGATTCGCCGAAATGAAACCGCTTGTCCTGCCGCATATACGCAAGGTAAGGGACTACACCCACAACCTTTTTTGCGCCGAGTTCCTTTGCTGTTCGCCCGGCGAGAACAATCTCCATCATTGCCTCGTTCGGCCTTGGGTTCATCGTCTGCACGAGGATAACCTCCTTTCCCTCAATGTGCTCTTCAAAGCGCACATAGGTTTCGCCGTCGGGAAACCCCGAAATCGTGAGTTCGCCTTTTTTGGCGTTTGCACGCTCCGCAATTCTTGCGCCCAAGCCAATTGAATTGGGCAGCGCGAAAACGATTTTCTGCTCCATGCAATTTTACACTCTTTTGCCCAATAAAATAGTTGCCTTTTCCAGGGCGGTGTAGAAATGTGTTGGCAAATATAAATAGCCAAACTTTTATTCTGCGCCCCATGACCTCAAGATTGTATGCCAGCATTTTGATGGTGACTTCTTTCTGCTGGTTCAAGGGTTTCCGTGAGGAAACCCACGCCCCGAAGGGGCGTTTCACAGCAGAAATCACGGATTCTACAAGCGCTCTGCGCTTGTAAGCTTGCGCATCGAAGAGCCTCGCTGCTCTGCGTCTGGCTTTGCCGTGAATAGATTGCTTGTGACCATAACCTAGTCGGCCTTGCCGCCACTCTCGAACGGGAATGATGTGCTCTACATTGATGGAGTCGCAGTAGAGCCTGTTGCTTGCGGCATCATAGCCCTTGTCCGCAAGCACGCATTTGAGAGCGTGCTTGAGCTCACTCACAACAGGAATAAAGAATAGAGTCTCATTCCGGTAATCGCTTGTGCTCTTGACATTAAGCACAAGCTTTGAATCCAAATCGGCTAATAGAACCGTTTTAGTGAAGTTCTTGACGCTAGTGCCTTCTATACGCTTAATGTAATAGTGCGAGGGATTGGTGTTGGAAAAGCCAGTGCCGTCAACGGCACTGAGCATGCCCTTCAAACCTAATAATGAATGGCATGCTTTCACCATGCGCTCAAGCAAGCTTTTTGATAAGCGCTGGAGCGCCTTTTGTATCGTAGTGAAGTGAGGAATGCGCTTGATGCACAACATGCGAGCGAGATTGAATTCTGTGGCGAGGTGCTCAAGCCGCCTGTATGACACGCCTAATCTCTGCTTGAGCACCAAGAGAAAGACGTGCACAAAGTTGTTGTACATCTTCTTGCTCCGATAATAACGGTGCAATGGGAGCCTGGCTTGCGCGCACACGCGCAAGCATAATTTATAAAAGTCTGAAGTCGCTATTGGTATCAAAGCGCTCAAAATGAATCACCAATTCTATGAGCGCTTTTCTCCTTATTTATAAATCATTTCTACAGAGCC
>AQRS01000022.1 GCA_000402355.1 Candidatus Iainarchaeum andersonii SCGC AAA011-E11 | reverse complement strand
CATCATAACCGCGGCTTTCAGCCGCGCAACCCTACACAACTACTCAGCAAACTACATGAAAGGGTGAGTTTTGTCCCAGAGTCGGTTACTGCGAAGCGGTTTCGGCACCGGGTTCAGTAAATCTGGTCATGGTGCTTGAACCTTTGGAAAAGTATGAAGTTCTCTTTCCGGTAAACCCTGAAAATAAGCACAAACTCTTGTCTATGTGCACCCTCTTGAAGTCCTTAAGGTCGTGGCGCAGGTTCTTGTAAAAGTCGATTGTTTCAGGATTCCTTGAAGCAACTTCTTCCGCTTTGTTCATTATCATTTCGTAGCGCTGCCTGTCCTTTGCGTAAAGCTTTTTGAGGGTTTTCTTCAGCTCGTCGCTGAAATCGTATTTGAAAGGCAAAAAAATTACCCCTCAATTTCCTTTCGCAGCTGCCTTATCGTGGTTCCCCTGAAACCATGTTTTTTGACGTGCCTCTCGCTGTCCTCAATGAGCTCCTTTATGAATTCCTCGCTCGCCTCTTTTTCCACAAACTCATCCCCAAACATGTCCGCAATCTTGTCCATGGCATCCCCCTTGTCCCTGAGGCCATATTTCTCCTTCACGACGCCAAGCACGCGGCTCGTATAGCCCTTGACCTTCACGCTCATGCTCACGCTTTTCTCCAAATCACATCACCTGATTTAAAATGAGCCGAACTGATTTATAATCGTTTCTAAAAGCGCCCGAACGCGTTCTTTATTGCGTAGCGGTACGCGTCATTCTGGATGTTTGGCGCCATAAAGAATTAGTTGAGGTGGTAGATATTATATTGGGTGGCTTTTTCTCTTTCTAATTTGGCGAAAATTCTTACTTTGTGGGGTGCTCTTTTCTAAATTTATTGTCTCTGTAAAAAATCCACGCCCCTAAAATTGCGGTAAAGCCCAATAAACCCCAGCTTACTGCCAGTGTTCTGTCGACGCCTGCACAATATTTGGGGTCGTATAAACAAGGTGACACAAATCCGCTACCGCTAGTATAGCTGTCCCCTGGTAAATAGAAAGGCCAAAAAATATTCCCGGAAAATTGGTATGACAATATGTTTAGTACGCTTACAGCCAAAGGAATTGCAAAAATAATTATTACAATAATAAGTTTTTTTTCATTATCCCCACAAACCAAAATATATTGCTGGTTAAACTTCCTTCCCGTTCTGCCACGCGTGCTCGAAGTATTTTGAGAGCGCGTTAGCCATGTGCCTGTTGTCGGGCCATATGGTAAAGTGGTATTCTGGATTCTCCTGCGAAAAATCGCTTATCGCGAGAATCACTTTCTTGCTGTCGATTATGTAAGCGTTCATTCCGTGGTCGAAATCCTTGAGGCTTATTCCCGCGTCCTTTATTTCCTTCGCGGTCTTCCTTTCCTCCTCAAGAATTTTGCTGATGAGCTTTACCTCGACATTCCTTTTTCCGGCCTTCTTCATTGATTCCCTGACGACATTGAATTCCTTCCCCATTCCAGTGAAGCCTATTACAGATTCATTTGCGCCGTCGATTTCCTGCCCGAGGATTTTCATGAAATCATTTTTGTCCTTGACCTTCATTACTTTCTCGTGCTTGCCGTTTGTGGCGTCGCTCATGATGCCTTCCTTGAGGGTACTTGCCTCGCTCTCGAGCTGCGTGAGTTCGCTTTTCTTCTCGCCAATGAGCGTGCTGAAGACCTTTTCCGGCTCGATTGCCATGTACATTTTCGGCCTTCCGTGAATCTCAATAATAAGCTTCCTTTTTGTGAGCCTGTCAAGGACATCGTAGACCCTTGTTTTCGGCACCTGTGCCTTCCTCGAAATTTCTGGGGCTTCCGCTTCCCTGAGCCTGAAAAGTGCTGAAAGCGTTTTTGCCTCGTACTCCGTTAGGCCGAGCCTCTCCAAAAAAGTGTTCACTTCGTATTCTGCCATCTAATCACGCGCGTAACCAAAAACCCTATTTTGGCGTTTCTGTGTAAGTATTTATAGGAAACCAACTATTTAAATTTACTGTTTACGGTTATTCGATTATTTTTTGGGGGTTTTCGTGCCTATAAAACAGTAAAAATTATGTATAATGTGTGCCTTGAATTCCTTGTTTTTTGCCCAAAAAAAGCGATAAAAACGCATCCAAATGGCTTTTTTTGCCGGTTTTAAGCCTTGAAGGGCTATTTACCTTCTGCTCCGCCCCCCTCCCCCGCTTCTGCTGCCGCTGTTCCCGCCGCTTCTGCCGCCACCCCTGCCAAAGCCGCCGCTTCTGCCGCCTCCTCTTCCGCCGCCGCGGTCCTGCCTTCCGCCAAAGCGGTCTCCTCCTCTCGAGCTGAACCTTTGCTGCCTGTCATAGGCCTGCCTTTTGAGTTCCTCTTCCTCGCCTTCCTTCATTTTGTACTCGAAATCCTCGACAGTTTTCGCGAATTCGGAGTCTTCTTTTATTTCGCCCCTTTCCTTGAGGATTTCCTTCGCAAGTATCCAGTAGCCGAGTGCAAGGCTCTTCCTGCCTTTGTTGTTTATCGGAATCGCCAGGTCAACGTTCTTGAGTGAATTGTTGGTTGACGCCATTGCAACAACCGGAACGCGCATCTTTGTTGCCTCATCAATTGCCTGCGAATCCGATTCAGGCTCGGTAACAACAACAACTTTCGGCTCCACAAACCTGTGCCCTTCAGGGTTAGTGAATGTTCCGGGCACGAACCTTCCCGTCAAAGCGTGAGCCCCAACCGCTTCCGCGAACGTCTTTGCGGGAGTGTATCCATAAAGCTTCCTCGAAACAACCATAATCCCTTCTTTGGGGTAACCCGCGAGGAATTTTGCCGCAACCTTGAGTTTCGCGTCAAGTGTCTGCACGTCAAGCACATTGAGGCCGTCCTTCCTCACCTTGTAAATGTACCTCTTCATGTCCCCTGACTTGAATTTCGTGCCAATATGGGCTCCGGTGTTCAAATACTTGTCGGTTTCAACGAGCTTTGTCTGCTGCATTTCCTTTGCAAGCTCATCTTCATCCGCGGCCCGCTTCTGCTCCGGCACTTCCTGAATATACTGCTTTTCCTGTACCAGTTCCTTTACGCTCATGTTGCCGTGGCTCTCAACCTTTGCCGTGTTTCCCTTTTCTTCCAAATTTGCGGGCTTTGCGGCCTTCTTCTTTTTGGCTTTAGCCTCATGCGCTTCTTCGGTCGCCACGGCTTCCTCTGTTTCCTTTTTTGCCCTTGCCATAATTTATTCACACCTTGTATTTTCCGATTTCCTCAATGAAGTCCACGTGCGAAAAGACCATTCTCCTGCAGCAGTACCTCTTTATGCCCAAATCATCCAGAACCTTCTCCGGATTTTCGCCTTTCTTCGTGCGCTCAACGAATTTCTCGTACGAGTCCGCTATCACTTTTCCGCAGCTGAAACACCTTACCGGTACAATCATTTCCATTCACCTCTTGCTCTTCTGCTTCTTTTTCCTTGCCTTAGGGCCAAGCTGCTTCTTCGGCTCAACCCTTCTCGGGTCGTCAACCAGGAGCATCCTGTCGTAAGAAAGAAACCTTTTCTTCAGCTTGTCGTCATGCCTGTACTCGAGAATCCCCTTCGCAATCGCCGCCCTCGCGGCAACGGCCTGCCCCATGGAACCCCCGCCCTCAACAATGACATCAATGTTTATTTCGCCCGTAATGCCTCCCGCGAGTTCAATGGGCTCGCGTATGAATTCCTGGACATAAAGCGGCTGTATTGTGGAGAGTTCGCGCCTGTTAATCCTTATCGTGCCGACGCCCTTTCTCACAATTGCCCTCGCAACGGCTTCTTTTTTCTTTGCCTTCGTGGTTATGCCCTTTCTCTTCTTCTTTTTCTTTTCCGCCATAAAATTCACCAATCTGCGCCAAGCGCCCTGCTTATTTCCCCGACCCTCATAAACCCTTTTTCGTGCCTGTTATGCGCGTCCCCGATTTTCTCCGCATCAATTCCAGAAAATTCCTTCGGCACGCCAATGTGAACCTTTAGTTTCCTGTACGCGTTTTTTCCCGTTGATTTTTTCCACGGCAGCATTCCCCTCACAACCCTCCTCAAAATCTTGTCCGGCATCCTCGGGTACTTCGGGCCGTTCTCCGGATTTCCCTTCTGGGCGGCTTCGCGCCTCGTCTCGAACTTCGCTATAAGGAACTTCTTCGGGCCGGTAATGACGGCGTTCTCCGCATTCACAATCGCAATCACTTCGCCCTTCAAAAGCCTCTTTGCAACCACGGCCGCGAGCCTTCCGGCGATGCAGTTATCCGCGTCAATTACAGTTGCAATATTCATTCAACAACCACCAAATTGCTTTCTTTCGGCTTCGAAGCCAAAAGCTCTTCAAGGCTCATGACTTTTCCCTTCTGCATCTCGATTTTCTGCCTCGCCTTTGCCGAGCATTCCAGGCACGCGACAGAAATCCTTGAATTCACTTCGCCGACCGAAAGGAGCTTTCCCGGAACCACGAAGATTTTTTCGGGCATTTTCGCCGCCAATTTTGCGACCTTGTAGAGGTTTACCTTTGCGCGTATCCTCGAGGGCCTCGCCACTCTCTCGGAGAGGTCCCTCCAGATTCTTTTCCCGGATTTTTTTCCGTGCTTCTCGAGGCTGAGTATGACTTTCCTCGTTCCGTCTTTTGTAGGCCCTGTTCTCATAAAAATCAAAAATCCGTTTTTTTTACACTTTTCTTTTCCATTATTTTTTTGCGTCTTTTTCCCCGTCACTGCTTTTTTTACACTTTCTTTTTGGCTAAGCTTCACTCACAAAATCGCTTGATTTTGTGGTGTCCCGCAAACTTTTGTTTGCGAGGATTTCTTTCGTATAACGAAAGAAAAAGGTTATGCAGGAGGGGAGATTCGAACTCCCGAAAGGCACTAAGCCACAGGATCTTAAGTCCTGCCCCGTTGGCCGCTTGGGTACCCCTGCAGCGGCTTTTCACATGCCTTTGGGTGCGAATCAGCTTAAATTCTTTAACTCACCCCTGAATTCCTTGCTCTTGCTTGTGAGCCCCTCTATTGCGCTTTCAAAGAGCTCCTTTACGCTAATGTTGCCGTGGCTCTCAACAGTGAAAATGAATGTCGTGGGGTCATACTCTACCTTTTGCCCCTCATCAAGGATGAGGTCGCGCTGCTTCCCGTCCAAAAGCGTTTCAATCATGTCCGCCTTGTAGCTTTTTCCCTTCTTTTTTCCCTCTCCGGTAACAATGGGCAACTCCTGGAACGAGACTATCGCGGGCTGCCACTTCGCGTGTTCTTTGCCTATTCCAACGACAGCATCCAATTCCATCTTGATTTTCTTGCCTTCCCGCAGTTTCGTGAGCAGAATGTTCAGTTCGGCCGGCTCGATTTTTGGGTCGGTGCTCTTGATGTCCTTGCTGTAAACAGTGCAGGGCCCCTCCTTTTCAATCACCAATTTCACTTTGTCGCCGAGCTTGTACCTTTTTGGGTCGTGCTTGAGCGGCACCATTGCGAGCCGGTGCGAAAACATTTCATCGAACATCACTCCCGTGTTCTGGTAAATGTGCACCTCTTCAATCGCTAGAACCGGCGTCCCGGCCATGATCTGCCTTCTCAGTGCGTTCATGAATATGTGCGTGGTTCCCTTGAACAGGAACTTTACCGTGTTTCCCTTTTCTTCCAAAAGCTTGACTTCCATGCGTTTCACCTCTGACCATGTTTTTTGCAATTTCACTCTTTTTTTCTCCTGTGCCTTCTTTTCCTCATTGTGCCGTCGTGCGGCATCGGGGTTACATTCTCTATCTGCTTAATCCTTATATTGTTTCTCGTAAGCGAAAGTATTGCGGCCTCCGCTCCCTGTCCCGGCGATTTGGGCCTTATTCCTCCCTGTCCACGCACCTTCACAATAACTTCTGTAATTCCTTTTTCCTTTGCCTTGTCCGCAACTATTTCCGCGACCTTCATTGCCGCATACGGAGAGCCTTCCTTGTGCTGCGCCTTCACAACCATTCCGCCCGAGCACTTCGCAATTGTTTCAGCGCCCGTAACGTCTGTCAAAAGAATTATTGTGTTGTTCCTCGAAGCGTAAATGTGTATTATTCCGGCCTTGTTCATTTGGATTCCTCCGCCTCTTCATTCGCCGTTCCGGTTTTTTCGCTTTCCTTTGTTTCCCCAGGGGCTTCCTTTGCCGCCTCTTCCGCGGCATTTTCTTTCCCGGATGCTTCCTCGAATTCCTTTTTGAGGTCCTTTTTCGGCTTCTGGGTTTCGAACTTTATGGGTTCGCTGTACCAGTTAACCTGTGAAACCTCATCCGCCTGAACCAAGTAACCCGGTATGCTGACCCTGTTTTTTGCAATCGCAATGTGCCCGTGCGTGATGAACTGCCTCGCCTGTTTCGAGGTGTTCGCAAGCCCTTTCCTGAAAACAACGGTCTGGAACCTTTTCTCGAGAATGTCCTCAACCTTCAATGAGAGAATGTCATCTATGGTTGAGTCGTCCTTCACAAGGCCGTACTTCCTGAGGTTGCTCATGAGCTCCTGTTCCCTCACAATCCTCTTCTCAAGCGGCAAAGCAAGCATTGCCCTGGCGAGATGCTTCTTGTTCCTCAGCAAAGTCTCGAGCCTCCTGAGCTCGCGCTTGTTTTTTAGCCCGTAAAAGTCAACTATCCTGCGCTCCTTCTCAATGCGCTGCTTGTCCCACTTTTTGCGCGGCTTGTCATACTGCTTTCTTTTTTTCTTCGGATCGCCCATAAAAATTCACCCTCACTTCTTTTTCTCCGCCGGCTTTCCTGCTGCCGGCGCTTTTCCCGCCGCAGGTGCGGCCGCCGCCTTTGCAGCGCCTGCCGCCGCAGCCACATCCTTCTTCGTGACTCCGACAACTCCGCCCTTTCCGCGGTGCGTTGATTTTGTCCTCTGGCCTCTCACAGGGAGGCCCCAAGTGTGCCTGAAGCCGCGGTAGGACTTTATTTCCTTTAGCCTCTGCAGGTCAGTCCTGAGTGAAAAGTCAAGGTCCGACATAACCAAATGTGCGTCCGTTCCCGTCACAAAATCCTTTTTCCTGTTGAAGCTCCATGCCGGCACTTTGAATTTTGCGGGGTTCAAAACCACTTCCTCAAGCTTCTTGCTGTCTTCCTCCGAAAGCTTTCCGGTTGTTTGTGTCGCGGGAATCCCGTGCGTCTTTTCAAATGCAATCGCAATGTTCTTTGCCGCCCTTATTCCTATTCCCTTTATTTTTGTGAGCGCCCTCTCAATCGGGATCTGCCCGTTAAGGTCGATTCCCGCAATTCTCACAATAAGCCTGATGTCCTCCGCCGGCTCCCCTGTGTGCTCACGATGCCCCGCCCTGTCATCCATCTTTTGCTTCGGCGCGCCGTGTTCCTCATGGCCTTTGTTCCATTTGTGCTTCTGCTGATGTTCCGACATTTTAATCACTCAAGTTTTGCGGGCTCCTTTTTCGAGGCCCCGATTTTTTCCCCTGTTGGAAAGAGGTGCGCAATGTTGCACTTCCTCTTCTTCACGCCTTTGCCTTCAATCATGACAAAATTCCTGTCAATTGCTTCAAGCACCACGACTTTTTTTCCCGCTTCTTTTCCGGTTGTTTTTATGCAAACAACTCCCTTGTCAATCGCCTTCATTGTTTCACCTGTTCCAAAAACTTCCTTGTTTTTACCGGCACTTCCCCGATTTTTTTCTTTCCAATCAAAACCAAAGCATGATTCTCCCACAATTCCTTCCTGGCGGGCGATGAAAGGATTCCGCCGAATTTCACGTTCGGCCTTTTCTCGGTTTTCGATTTTTTCCTTATGCTGCTCCTGAACTGGTTGCCCATTCCATGCAGCCTTTCGCCCGTGTCGGCGCACTCGGCTTTCGTGATTTTGTCGCGGGAGTAATGAACAGCCGTCCTTCCGCCCGGGGTTCTCCTGAACCTTTTCTTCTTCACCCTTGTTTGCCGGTCAACCATTCACATTCACCATTTTTGCTTTTTCCATTCCGTCAAATGCCTTTCTGACCCCGTTTATTACAAGCGTAATTGCGAGGTATGAAACGAAGTACCACCCGAACCAGTTTGTTTCCGGGTAAACCGAAAACCAAGTGAACGGATTCAGGATGTCAAGGCCGTCAGCGAACCATGGAAGCGGAATCGGCAACTGTATCACCGCGCCCTCATAAAACTCCCTGAATGCCCAAAGAGCCGGAATGAACAGCACGAGGCTTGCAACCATTACTTTGGTCGAGCCCGAAAGCATGCCCTGCATTGATTCCATCATTTCGCTTTGAAGCGCCTCGAGTTCGTTCTTGGATTTTTGGTCCTGCTTCTTCACGAGCTCCTGCATTTTCTTCTGCCTTTCCTTCATTCCCTCCTGCATTTTCTTCATTTTTTTCCTGTCAATGAACCTTTCCTGTATGAGCTGCGATGCCAAGGCCAGCAAAAGCGAAATGCCGGCGATGTCAATCATTGGGTTAACAAAAACCACTCAAAAACCTCCGAAAAACAGGGAAAATCTAACTTCCGGAGCTACATATCTTTCTACCCATAACTTTAAAAGCTTCACAACAGTTTCGGCTGCAACGAATTGGGCGAAAGAAATATTGTTTCGATTTTTCTTGTTGCCCATTTCGTTGGTTGGGTGCGAGTGCCATCTCCTTGTACCCACAAGGGTACGAGGCCTCGCAGAATCTTCAATTCTGCAAGGTCGTTTGGACTCGATGGCAAGAACTGTACTGCTGAAGGAATATGCCCTTCCGCTCTCCCAATGCGAGCATGGCGTTGTCATGAGAAAATCCTCCCGAGCATGGGATGCATTTCCATGAGCTGCTGCTTCGCAAGCTCCTCATAGAGCCTGTAAACAATTCCAACCGTAAGCAGTATCCCTGTTCCGGAGCCCAATGCGCCTGTAAGGTCGGCAAGGCCCGCGAGAATCCCAACAAAGGCTGAGCCCAAAATGGTTATCGTGGGTATGTAGCGGTCAAGCACCTGCTTTATTACGCGCGGGTCTCTCCTGAATCCGGGAATGTACATTCCGGCCCTTTGAAGCTGGTCCGCAACCTTGTCAGGCCCCTGGCCGCCCAATTCAATCCAGAATTTTCCGAAGAGAACACAGCTAATAGTGAGGATGATTATGTAAAGCACAGCGTGGATTATGTCGCCGCCCAGGCCGATGAACTGGAGGTTGGTTATGCTCTGCACCATCTGGTCAAGAATCAAAGGGTCAAAGCCGTCAAGCATCAGTTGCTGTATAAGGCCAGAAGGGTGAATAACAATTGCGGCAAGGCCACTCATGATTGTGTCGAGCACGGGAATCCTGCCATTCACGAGCGTTGCCCAAATGCTGATGTTCGCGAACAATGCAACGGAAAGTATCACAGGCATGTTCGAAACGTAAAGGAATTTCACAGGATAACGGCCTCCGGTTCCGCGCGCACCCATTGTTATGGGTATGTTCACGTGTATCCCTTCCGCGTAAACAACCACGAAAAAAACTATCAGCGTGAAAATAATCGGCAAAAGCGCGACAATGAATGCATTAAGAACATTGTTGCCGACCTCCCTGAAGAACAGGAAGAGCAAACCGTTTCCGTCGGCAATTGAAATGTTTCCCGCAATGTCAATCGGCGAGAATATTCTCCACACGATTTCCCCCGCGACTCCTCCCGCAATGAACAAACCTATTCCCGAGCCTATTCCGTACCTTGAAACAACCTCATCAAGATAAAGCAGGAGTATTGAACCGAGCGAAACCTGAAGTATGACCCACAAAAGCATTCCCTCGTTCGGCGCCAGCAGGCCGGTTACGCTGTACGCCGTTGCCTCCACAAAGCTCAAAAGAATTGCAAGCAGTTTCTGCACACCGCTGAACTCCGCCTTTTCCGCGGGGTTCGAGAGGTCAAGCTTTATTATTCCGCCGCCTATCAGCAATTGCAGAATTATTGATGCAAGCACAATCGGGCCTATTCCTACAGTAATCAGGGTTCCGATTTGCGAAGCCAAAAGAATTTGGAGCTGCTCGAGCCTTCCAACGCTCTGCGTGCTCAGGCCCACAACTTCTGTGTTCCCCATTATGAAGAAAATCAGCAGCACCAGGCCGGTCCACATGAGCCTCTTGTTCAGGGGGCGCTTTTCTTCAGGCGCCTTGACTTCCGGCAAAAGCCTGTAAATGGGCTTGAGTGCCTGCAGTATACTCATTCTTCTTCCCCGCTTTCCTCTTCTTCGCCGAAACCTTCTTCCTTTTCTTTTGCGCTTCCGGCTTCCCCGCCGGCTTCGGATATTTTCTGTGCGGCCTTCGCCGAAACCTTCGCATTCACAATTTTTATTTTTTCCTTCACATTGCCCACGCCGAGTATTTTTGCGAAACCGAGCTTTTTCCCGTCAAGCACAATCACGCCGTTTTCCCTGGCGGCCTTTCCGCTTTCGACCCACGCATCCAGTTTCCGCGAAATCTCAATCAGGTTGATTGCCTTGCCCTTTTTTTTGGCCTTGAGCTTCCTCTTTATTCCGAAAGTAAGGTAATACTTCGAGAACTTGTGCTTGTGGCTTCCTGCCCTTCCCACGCCTCCGCGTGTTCCGGCGCCTCTCCTGTTTTTTGTGCCGCCCGCACCATGGGTCCGATGGCCGCGCAGCTTGTTCTTTTTCCTTCTTCTCCTTACAACCATTCCAAACACCTTACACCATGCTTTTTATGAGCTCATTGATTTTCTCGTTCCTGTTTCCAAGGGCCCCGCCAAGCGAGTACGGCTTCTTTATTCCGCCCCTCTCATATCCCTTGCGGGGAGGATGCAGCCTGAAAACAGGCTTTACTCCGAGTTCCTTCAGCGTCTTTTGCCCGCTCATAATCGCTTCCGCGAACGCCGAAAAATCCGCGAATCCTTTTTCCTTGAGGAATTCCTTCCCAAGCTTTTTGTTGCCCTCGAGGCGCCCTCTTTTCTCCAGGAGAATCGCGAGAGTTTCATCATTTATTTTTCCGTAAGTGACGAAGTCCTTGCTTTTCTCAACCATTTTGAGCCCGGTGTTCTCTTCTTTGAGAAGCATGAGGTGGTTCGGCCTGAAAAGCCTGAGCAATTCAAGCGTGCGCTTTATTTCGCGCGTAACATTCACGGTTCCCCTCACCCTTATTGTGGCAATCATCGCCTCACCTCAACTTTCCTTGCAATGTCATCCGAGAGCCTCATTTTGTTTGTCGCAAAAAGCGCGTCAACGGCCGCAGAAACAAATTCGAGCTTCGAGCCCGTGTTGCCGAATGTCTTGCTCCACACATCCTTTATTCCCGCAAACTTCATCACGTCCTTGATGTTGTCCGCAACAACAAGGCCGGTTCCCCTTGGCGCCGGCAAAAGCTTTACCCTCACAGAGCCGCACTTTCCAATTACCGAGTACGGAATGGAGTGCCTCTCCGTTGTCCTGTCTTCCCAGCTGCCGCTTCCCCTCACAATCTTTTTCATGAGGAGCTTTGCCTTGCGCGTCGCCTTGGTTATTGCGGGGAATTTCTCCTTGTCCTTCGCCGTTCCGAGCGCAATGTAGGATTCGCCGTCCCCGATGAGCACGCTTGCCCTGAATGAAAAGTTCCTTCCCTGCCTGGTAACGCGGGTCGTCTTTTTGAAGTCGACCATTTTCTCCCTGAGGTTCGGGATGAGCACGTCAATTATTTCGGGCTCCATTATTTTGTAGCCCTTTGCAAACAAATCATCCAGGCTCTCTATTTCGCCCTTCTTCACTTTTTTGCCCACCTCGGTTTTCGGAATCCAGTTATCAACGGCCTTTTCCCTGTTCTCTTCCCTGCGGGTTTCCCTGCGCTCGTCGGTTTCCTCCCTGCTTCTCCTACCCTTCATTCTCGGCATTCCAAATCACCCAAACTCCCTGTCAATAATTTTTTTCATTTCATCAAAATTCTTCGGGGTTTCCTCATTGATGTGCTTTCCTGAAACCCTTTCATCTCCCGGGAAAACCTTTTTGTCCGCCGGAATGCCCAGGCCCGCGTCAATCGCTCCCTTCAGCGCGGCAAAAACCCTGCTGCCGTGCACCGGCGAAGCCAATCCAATGTCAAGGACGGCTTCCTTCACCTCGGCCTTCAGCGCCTTTTTTGCGCACACATACCCCGCAAGATAAGCCGCGGGAATGTTTCCCGTGTGGCCTTTCCACCCGAGCTTTGTCAGGCCCGCACTTGAAAAGAACGCCCTGACAACATCGCCCTTTGGGCTGTAAGCAACAACTTCCGCAATCGTTGAATTGTTTGTCTTCCTCACGACAAGCCTCGGTTTTTCCGACTTCAGGAGCGCGAGCCTCTTCACGTAATCCGTTTTGGATTCTCTCCTTCTCCTGAAACTAACCTTGTAAGTGGGGCCGGAACTCATTTTTTCGCCTCCTCAACCATTGCCTGCATGTACTTTTTCCCCTTGAAGAATCCGCCCTTTATCATGAGGTAAATTTCCCTCGGCGACCTGGTGAGTTTTGCGCCCGAAGCCTTGAGCTCCTTCAGGTACTGCCTCTGCGCCCTCACGTTCTTGACCCACTTCTCCTTCTTCTTTACCCTGACGGCCTTGCGACCCTTTCTCTTTCCCTTTCCCCTCTTCCTTCCCTTGCTTTTCTTTTCGGCTAGCATGCGTGCCCTGCCCCTGCTGTGCAGATTCTCCCTGCGCTTCTTAATTATGTTTTCCTTGATAAGCTGCCTGATGTCTTCCTTCGTCATGGCTTCCTTGAGCCTTGCCTTTTCCTCCGGGTTCACCCAGATTTTCGTTTTGCCGACCTTCAGGATTACCGCTGCCATTCTCTTTGCTTTCCTGTCGTTCATCGCATTTCACCGTTCACGGATTCAAAACCTTGATTCCCTTTTCAATGGCTTTGTCCACAATAACAATCCTTTTCTTTTTTCCAACGCCCGCTTTAATCCTTATTGCGTGGTCCTTCGGAACCGCATTCACGTCATTCAAAGTGCGCACCACGAACTCGCGGAACCCGCTCGGATGCACGTGCCTTAATTCCCTCGGCCTCCTGTATCCCTGGCCGGGCCTCTTGCCGTCCTGTATCTCGTTCTTGACATCAATGCCCCTTCTAACGCGCCACTTGTCCCACTTCGCAATGCTCTTCTTCCTTATAATCCTCTGCCCGAAGCTTCCCCTGAAAATCGGCAGGCCGGATTTCGAGAGAACCTTGCGCCTCAAGGCCAAAACTTCCCTGCTCTTCTTCACCGCAACTTTCCTGGATTTCTTCTCCTCGCGCATTCCGCCGCGCGCTACCGATTCCGAGCGTGCTCCTCGGAAGGGAGCGTCCGCCTTCGGCAGGACTTGCTTCGCAGGGCCTTGGCTCGCTTTGCTCGCGTCTTTTTTTGGTTCAGCTTTCTTCGCGTCCGCTTTTGCCGCAACAGTTTTCCCTTCGTTGCTTGGATGCAATTGCCCAGGCCTCTCATGGGCTTGGCTCGCCTTAATCGCTTCTTTCTTCTCTTCGGTTTTTTTGCCGGCCATAAAAAATCATTCCTTTGCCTCTCCGGATTTTGATGTAATGTAAATCCCGTCCTGGAAAATCCTGACATCGCGGCCTCTTATGCGCGTTGCCTGCTCAAGATTGGCGGCGGTCTGTCCAGTGTGCTCCTTGTTTTGCCCCCTCACAATAATGTCCTTTCCCTTGATTTCGACTTTCGTGCTTCCGATTATATTTGCCCTGCGCGGGAATTTTCCGCCTGAAAGGTTGTTTATCTCAACGTAATTCCCCTTCACAGCAACATTCATGGGGAAGTGGCTGTAAACAACCTCGAGCCTGTAAACGTAATCCTTGTTCAAACCTGTGATGAGGTTCCTAATGTGCGAAGCTACTGCGTTAGCTTCCGCAACAACATTGCGCCTCGTGCTCTTGCTCCACACCTCTATTTCGGGGCCGTTCTTCTTGAATACGAAGTTTGTGGACTTGAAGTGCCTGGCGTTCTCCTTTCCCGAAGCCGAAACCTTCAGGTCATTGCCCTTCATGTCAACCTTTACGCCTTCCGGAACCCCGACCCTTGAAACGAGCTTTTGTGCCATAAAAAAATCACTTCAGTAAATGTATGCGAGCAGCCTTCCCCCGACAGCCATTTCCTTTGCATCCTTGTGCGCGACAACCCCTTTGGGGGTGGTAACGATAATCGTGCCGACATCGTATGAAGGCAAATATTTTTTCTCGTACTTTTCAAACTCGTCCTTCTTCACGGCATAGCGCGGCTTGATTGCCCTGCAGTCGTTTATCTTCCCTATGAGGTGCACCTTGAATATTCCCTGCCTTCCGTCATCGACAAACTCGTAAGTGCCTATGTAGCCCTTCTCCTGCATTATCCTGAGTATCTCCTTCAGCAGCTTGGAAGCCGGCCTTATTATGCACTCGTTCTTTGCCGCATTCTCGTGGTTCTTGAGATTCGTCAGTGCGTCTGCAATCGGATCAGTCATGCCCATTTTCATCAATCCCCCTAATCGTACTTCCTGAAGCCAAGCGCAGGCGCGTTGTCCTTGAAGCATCTCCTGCAGATGCCAAGCCCGTACTTGCTTATGACTCCCTTGTGCGAACCGCACTTCTTGCAAATCTTCGGCTGGACCTTCCAGTCCCTTTTCACCTTATTTTCGCTCATACAACCTCGACCCCGAAATTCCGCTTCACGAACTCAATCGCTTCCTCGGTCTTTATCACGTGGCCTTTCTCGATTTTTGCCTTCCTCAATTTCCTTTTCTTCACGCGATAACCCGGCCTTTCAAGCGTAACCAAAACATCCATTCCCTTTATTCCGAGCTTTGGGTCGTACTTTGCCTTCGGCAAATCAATGTACTCCTTTATTCCGAAGCCGAAGTTTCCGGTTTTGTCAAAGCTCTTTTTCTTTATCTTGTTGTCCTTTGCGGCAAACGCGCCCTTCAGGAAAGCGGCCGCCTTGTCCCCCCTCAAAGTGACCTTTGTCCCGATTGTGAGGCCCTCGCGTATTCCCCACGTCGGCTGCTTCACTTTGCACTCGGTCATGATTGGCTTTGCCCCGGTAACGTTCTGCAGTATCGTTGCGGCCTTCTTGAGCTCCTCGCCCGTCTGGCCCACACCCATGTTTACCGTAACCTTCTCAACCCTGATAATTTTCATCGGATTTTCAGCCATATTTTAATCACTTCCCCAATGCCTCGATTTCGGGCTTTCCCTTTCCGACAACAAAAACGTTGTCCTCAACAGTGGTGAAATTATTGCCTTCCCCTTCAAGCGAAACAAGCCTTTGCCTCTGGATGTTTCCCTCAACAATTCCATGCACCTTCGCGCTCTGGCCAACGTGGACTCCTCCCACAATGAACACGGAACTGCCCGCCTTCATTTCATAAATGTCCTCGAGCTTTCTTCCAGGCAGGGAAATCTTCACGCTGTCCCCGACACTGATTTTTTCCTTTTCAACCGGTATAGTGAAGCCGTCGCCCGTGGTTATGAATGTTTTTCCGCCCTTTGCTGTCCTTTTTCCCGTGACCTTTGAAACCTTGAAGTCCTTTCCCCTGAACTCTATTTCCTTGGCGTAAATCCTTCCTTTGCCGTCAAAGAGAATCCTGTACTTTTTCTTCATCGAATCAATCTCCACGACATCAAACAAGCCCACCGCGAGCCTGTAATCTTTCCTCGCTTCGCCGTTCACCCTGACTTTGCCCTGTTTCAGCACTGCCTTTGTTTCCCTGAGATTCTTCGTTGATTCAAGCACGTCCCTCAAAAGGAAGCTCAACGGAACCGAATTTTCCCTGTTGTGCGGCCCCGGCCTTCCCTTTATAGTGAAAACATTCTTTTTCCTCGAAAAGTACCTTGCCTTCGGAGCCGAAATGCTCTTCATTGTCTTTGATTCTCCCCTGCTTGCCATTCAAATCACGCCGTAACCTTCTCCATTTTCTTGACCGCTTTTTTTCTTTTCAGCCTGCGGCCATCCTTGTCATCAATAGCCATAATAATCAAATTGCTGGGCCTGAAAGGAACCATCCTTTCGGTTCCGTCAAGCTTTTTCCTCACAAGCCCCTCAATAAGCACCTGCCTCTTTTTCCTGTTCACTTCCGCAATCTTGCCCTGCTTGCCGACATATTTTTCTCCGCCCCTCACAAGTTTAACGGTGTCGCCTTTCCTCACTTCAAGGCTTCTCCTTCCAAGCTCCTTTGCAAGTTCCTTTGAAAGGTGCACGCTGAACTCCTTGCCTATCAGGTGCAGCTCCTTGGAGTAATGCCTCTTTCTGTTCTTGCTTGGCTTCGAGCTCATTCACACAACCCCTGAACTTACTCCCGCAACAGTTTCGTCTGTTGGGTGCGAGTGCCATCTCCTTGTACCCACAAGGGTACGAGGCCTCGCAGAATCTTCAATTCTGCAAGGTCGTTTGGACTCGATGGCAAGAACTGCACTGCTGAATGCGTGTACCTTCTCAATGCTCATACTCACACAACTCCTGAACTTATTCCGGCTATTTTCGGGAACCTTTCCCCGACTTCCTTTGCCACGACTCCCTTAACCTCGGAGCCCTTCGGCAACCCTTTTTCATCGACAATTACAACCGCGTTGTCCTCGAATTTTATTCTTGTTCCGTCAGGGCGCCTGTATTCTTTCCTGACCCTGATGACAACGGCCCTTTCAACTTTCTTCCTGATTTCCGGCTTTCCCTTCTTCACAACAACATTCACGAGATCCGCTATCCCGCCGCGCGGCTGCGTCTTTTTCCTTCCATGGTACTTGTAAACCGCAATGATTTTGACTTCCTTTGCCCCCGAATTGTCCGCACAGAAGCATATGCTTCCGTGGTTCAGTGACCTTACAATTGACGCGTTGATTGCCTTCATGCCCACCACCCTTCAAGCCTTCTTCAATATCTCCATCACAATGAAACTCTTCGTCTTGCTTATTTTCCTTGTCTCGCCTATCTTCACTATGTCGCCGTCCTTGGCATTTATGTTCTCGGGGTTATGCGCGCGAACTTTCGATTTCGTTTTCTTGTACCTCTCGTACTTTGGAACATACCTGGTTAGTATCCTTTCAACCGTAACGGTTTTCGGCGCCTTCGAACTGACGACTTTCCCAACGAGCACCGCGCCCCTGACCTTAATCGCCCTCGTTTTCCCGTTTTTGCTTTCAGGCATTCACATTCCTCCACAAAGCCTTTGTCCTCGCCTCAGGCCTATACAAAATTTCCCTTCCATCAACCTTCACTTTTTCCTTTCCAAGCTCAAACTCGAAAACGGCTTCCGCTTTCGGGACAATCTTCTCCCCGCCCCGCGATTCAATGACGAATGTGTTCCTGGTTTCGTCCACAATTTTTCCGCTCAACCCAAGTCTGCTCCTTTCCGCGCTTCCAATAACCTTCGCATTGAGGCCTATCATTTCGTGCGCGCGGATGTTTTCCGCCGTGATGCAGTAATTTTCCCCCTTAAGCATCTATCAATTCCTCCCTGTAACCGTTCGCCAAAAGAATTTCCTTGACTTTAGCGGAATGCTTTCCCTGCAACTCAATCTTCGTTCCCTTCACAGTACCGCCGCACGCAAGCTTTCTCTTCAGTTCCTTTCCAAGCCTCTTCGCTTCCTTCTCGTCCTCAAGGCCGCTGACAATGGTCATGAATTTCCTGAACCGCCTCATCATTTCCGTGACCTTGATTTTCTGCGACTCCTTCGTGATGTCGCCGAAATCCAAAAGATCCTTCGGGAGGCCCGTAACCTTGTCAATTTCAACCATTTTTTGCCTTCACCGCCGTTTTTGCAGTTTTCTTTTCATTGATTATCGTAAGAATCCTCGCAATCTGCCTTCTCGTGTTCCTTATTTTGGAGGGCTTCTCCGCCCTTGTTCCGGAGGAAACCATCGCCTTCTCCTTGGAAAGCAGGTTCTTCAAATCCACTATCTTCGCCTCCAGTTCCTCGACAGAATTGTCCCTCAAAACAGCAAGCTTCTTAACCATGGCAATCACTCCTCCTTTTCCCCTTCTTCATCGGCTTTCTCTCCAAAGGAAACAATTTCCTTTTTTTCTCCGCCTTCGGCCTTAGCCTCTTTTTTCTCCGCCTTCTTTTCACCCTTCTCATCTTTGTGCGCGCCCTTGTGCTCCTTCTTCCCCTCGCGCATTTCCCTCTCCGAGGATTTCGCCTCAGAGGGCTCAACGCCGCGCGCTACCGATTCCGAGCGTGCTCCTCGGAAGGGAGCGTCCGCCTTTGGCAGGGCTTGCTTTGCAGGGCCTTGGCTCGCTTTGCTCGCCTCTTTCTTCAGCTCCGCTTTTTTTTCTCCGCCCTGTTCCGCTTTAACTTCCATTTCCGGCTTTTCCTCGGCGCTCTCCGCAGCAGCCTGCAGCGGCTCCGCAGCTTCTTTCGCTTTTTTATCAGCCGCTTCCAGTGCCGCGGTGTTCTCCTCCATCTTCTTCACATAATCCTGAATCCTGGTTTTGTCCGGGAACTTTGTTTCCGGCCTCACAATCCTGACTTTGATTCCTATTGCGCCGACCTTCGGATGTGCCGATGTCGCGCCATAATCAACAAGCTTCGCCTGTTCCCCGACCTTTTTCATGTAACCCCAAGCAATCCTCTGCGCCCTTTTCCTGTCCCCTTTTCCCGCGATTTTTCCGCTCACGATAATTTCTATTCCCTGCGCGCCCGCGGCCTGCGTGTCCCTGAAAGTCTTGAAAACCACGCTTCTCCACGAGAATCCGCGCTCAATAAGCGCCTTCAATTTGTTTGCAACCGCCTGCGCGTCTAATTCAGGCTTTTCAATTTCCCTTATCTCAAGCTGCGGGTTGTCTATCTTAAAGCGCTTCTCGATTGTTTCGGTGAGCTGCGCAATATTGCTTCCGCTCTTTCCGATTGCGAGCCCCGGCCTAGTGACATTAACCACGATTCTCGTTACCAACGGAGTCTTCACGATTTCGGATTTCGTGAAACCTGCTTTGTCCAACTCCTTCGCGAGGTAAGAGTCAAGCTCAAGCTTTTTCATTCCCTGCTCGATAAAAATCCTTTCAATCATAATCATTTCGCCTCCGTAACAACAGTTTCGGCTGTTGGGTGCGAGTGCCATCTCCTTGTACCCACAAGGGTACGAGGCCTCGCAGAATCTTCAATTCTGCAAGGTCGTTTGGGCTCGATGGCAAGAACTGCACTGCCGACCTTTTGCCCGTTTCACTTGCAATCATAATCATTTCGCCTCCGTAACAATAATTTCAATGTGCGTTGCCTTGCTCTTCCTTCTCTTGCCCGCAATCCTTCCCTGTGACTGGTTTGAGGACCTTGAAAATCCCTGTGACGCGAATGCGTGCGCAATCAGCAAATTGTCCGAATCAAGGCCCTTGTAATCTGCGTTCGCCTTCACGAGCTCCAGGAGCTCTATGAATGCCTTTACTGTGCGCTCCGGATACCTTCCCGCCTTGGAGAACCTTTTTGCCTCTCCTTTCCTGTGCGCAACCTTTCTGTGGTACCTTCTCAAAGGGAGGAACTCCTCGTGGTTCAGGATCCTGTGCATCCACGCGAGTGACTTGTCCAGGCGCTTTCCCTTCACGTTCGCAATTATTTCAAGCGTGAACTTCAGGGAAACCGGCTTGTTCTTCACCATTGCCCTCGCGCTTTTTGGGCCAAAGCTCTGCTGGACCTGATACGCTTTCTTCACCATTTTTCATCATCCTCTTGCCGTTATCGCGGTCGAGCTCTTCGTGGCCCCGATTCCTGCCTTTCCGTGTGTAAGCCTCTTCCTTGTCAACGCAAATTCCCCGAAGTAATGCCCGAGCATTTTTTCCTTTACCTCGACATTCTGGAACCCGTTGCCTATGAAAACCGCAACCGTTATTCCGACCATTGCGGGAACAACAATCATGTCGCGGTTATGCGTCTTCACCGGCTTCGGGAATTTTCCCTGCGTGAGAACCTCGTGCGCGTGCTTCACTTTCTTCATGAAGTGCTCGTCAATGCCCTTGCGCAGCGTTCTCCTTGTGCGCGAAGTGCAGAGCTTTGCAAAATCCTGCACGCTCATGCCCCTGAGTTCTTCCATTGTTTTTCCCCTGAAAGTAGAATCGTCCCTAGCCATTCACAACACCTCACGCAACAGTTTCGTCTGTTGGGTGCGAGAGCCCATGCTCGCCTTACTCGCATGGACTTGGCTCGCTACGCTCGCAAATATTTTTCCAACCATTTTTTCCACCTTCACTTCTTTCTCCTTCCCGTTCTCGAAGAGGCAATGTCTCCGACTTTCCTGCCCGGAGGAGCATGCCTCGATGTTGATTTCGATTTTCCAGGGTGGTGGTTCGCTCCGCCGAAAGGATGGTCAACTGCATTCATTGCAACTCCCCTGACTGTGGGGTATTTCTTGTGGCGCGCCCTCATTGCAATGTATTTCTTCCCTGCCTTCACGAAGGGCTTGTCCTTCCTTCCGCCTCCGCCGGCGCACCCTATTGTTGCGCGGCAGTTCGCATTCATTTCAACTATTTTTCCGGAAGGCATCTTCACCAATGCCTTGCCCTTCTCCTTTGTAAGTATAAGCGCATAACCGCCAGAGGTTTTCACGAGGCTTCCGCCGTCTCCCGGAGCCATTTCAATGTTGAAAACTGGGCATCCTTCAATGCACTCCCTCAGGTGCTTCACGTTGCCGACTTCTAGTGCCGCGTTTGCGCCGAATTCCACGCGCTGGCCAGTGTAAATTCCCTCCGCCGCAATCATATAATCTTCCATCCCGTTGTCGAACCTTATTTTTGCGAGCACTCCGGTTCTTGCGGGGTCATTAATGAGTTCTACAATTTCACCCTTGAGAAGCTGTTCCTTCGTGTAATTATAATCAATGTATTTCGGAACCGCAACTCCATGCTTTGTCGCAATGTAAACCGGGCTTCCTGCACCCCTTCTCTGTGTCTTTAGTCTTTTGCCCATTTTTCGTCACCGATTATATTACTCCAAGCTTCGTTGCAACGTTGCCGGCCTTGAATTCCTTCATGAGCCTCACTATTGCGCGCTTCTTCCCCTTCATGTCCTTCAGCATGTTGACTTTCCTTACCTTCACATTGTAAAGCGACTCAACCGCTTTTCTTACTGTTCCCTTGGTTGCGCGGTTATCGACAACAAAAACAAGTTTGTTCTCCGCCTCAATCATGTTAACCGCTTTTTCCGTAATCAAAGGATACTTCAAAACATTCAGGCTCTCCAATTCGGTTTCGATTTCTTCCTTCGTCTTTTTGCCTTTGACTTCTTTTTTTTCAACAGGCTTTTTCTCTTCGGCTTTCTTCTCCTGCTTAACCTCTTTTTTAGCTTCAACTTTTTTTGCGGGCTCCGCTTTCTTCGCTCCTGTGTGCTTCTTAATTTCTTTTTTTGCAACATTTTCATTAGCTTTAGACATAAATCATCACGCCGTAGCCTTCGCCATTTTCTTAACAACAACTTTTTCGGCTTCAGCAACCCTTTCACTGGTTCGCCCTAGCGGGTGCAAGGGGAGCGACAGCCCCTGCTTTGCAGGAGCTTTATTCGCATTTTTCTCGCCCGAAAGAACCTTCAGTGCGCCTTCAGTCCAGAGCGTAAGCCTTCCCGGAACCGCTCCCGGCGCGAGCAAATCCGCATTGAGGTTCCTCGCCGAAATAATGTCTACTCCCTCGATGTTTCTTGCCGCCCTGTACGGCTTCTGCGAATCCGCGACAACAATCAGTACGCTTTTCCTCTTCTTGTACTTCCTTCCGCGCTTTTTTCCTTTTCCCGCGCGCAATTGCTTCTTGGCTTTCGCCTTTTCAACGTCAACCCAAACGCCGAGGTTCTCCAGCGTTTCCTTCACCTTTCCGGTTTTTTCGAGCTGCTCGAAAGAAGCTTCAACAACAATCGGAAAGGAAACCTTTTCTTCAAACACGTGGCCCCTTGCCCTTACCGTTTCCTTTGAAGCGGTTGCGGCAATCGCGCTCGCGGTCGCCTTTTTCTTTTCCTTCGCATTTATTTTTTCCTCTAAAATCTTCCCGACCTTGGGCGGATGCGCTTTCGGCCCCCCGACAACGCCCGGAATCGCCGCGACGCGCCCCGAAATTATTCCGCGGTGGTTTTTCATCCTGGGTTTCCTGGAGTGCTCCGTGTTTATGGTGCGGTGCTCCTGCGGCTTTCCCCTTGCGCCAATGTAAACCGCGGTGTTGTCCCTTCCCGCCAAAATGTAAGGCGCCTTTGCCTGCTTCCGCGCGGACTGGATTGCGAGCACCGCGCGCTTTATGAGCGGCGCATCAATTTGCCCAGAGAACTGCATCGGCAACTCGACTTCGCGGGCTTTCTTGCCGTCCAATCCCATTACAGTTGCTTTCATTGCGCATCAATCTCCGCGGTTTCCTTTGCGGCCTTTTTTTCCCCGATGTTTCCAAAAGGCATTTTGATGTCGGTAAACTTTTTGTGGGTAGGTGCAATCGGCCTCACGTTAACCCTCATTGAAATCGGCCTTTTCGGCGCGCCCGGAATCGAGCCAAGCACGACAACGTACTCGCTCTTCACAACCCCGAACTGCGAAAAGCCGCCGGGAGGATTCACCAATGAAACATCATTGTCAATGGCGAGAATTCTTTTGTTGAGCTCTGTTCTCGTTTGGTAACCCATTTGCCCCGGCCTCGGGACCGTCCACATTACCGTAGGCGGGTGCCACGGGCTGATGCTTCCGACGTAACGGTGCTTTTTTGCCTTTGGCCTGTGGACCTTGACCCCGAACCTCTTTACCGGCCCCTGGAAACCCTTGCCCTTGTCAACCGCCTTGACATCAATGAATTGCTGCGGCCCGAAAACATCCGTAATGCGGAGTTCCTTTCCGAATTTTTCCTTTGCAAAAATAAACTGGTTCTCCAAGGAGCCCCCGAGAGTGATTTCGGCTATGTCGGATTTCTTTTTCCCGAACGCAGTTTCCGAAGCCCGTATTTCCGCAAGCAAAACGATTTTCGCGGCCTCTCCCTTCATCTTTTCGAGGTCCCCGAAGGTCGAGTATTTTTTTTCTTCCTTCTTCTTTTTTCCCTTCTTTTTGAATGAAACGTGCCTTTTCCTGAAGTGCTTGTCCACCTTGTCAATCGTTGCTTCTCCAAGAACTTTCAAGCCATAATGCGTTTTTCCGTACACGCGCGCGCCGAAAATTTTTACGGGCGGGCACTCAATTACGGTTGCGGGCATCGTTGTGTCCTGCCCGAACGAAACGCTTTTTTCGTGCGCGTTCTTCGCGAAAACGCTTATCATTCCCGCCTTGTAGCCAAAAAAATTGAGCGGCTTTGCGGGGCCTTCGATAGTCGGATAACTGGTAAAATTAGCCAGGTGCTTCTTTGCCCTGACCCTCGGGTAGTAACCCATGCTTCCTGAACGAGGTTTATGCGCTGCCATTCAAACTTACGTCCTAAACATCTACATTCTGATGGGCACGGCTCACCGATAAATGCCACTTAATGGAAATGCCAGAATAGCTAAAAAAAGCCATTTCCGGGCATTGTATCCGAAGAAGATTCACTTCAGATACAGTGTGCACCAACTACAATTCCTTCCAAAGAACGCTTTTTAAATCTATGCGGAATACGTGTCATTTTGCCGTTTTACCAAGCAAATATGCACTGGCAATGTGGCTTCATATGGTTTATATAGTTTGTTTTCCCCGATATAACCTATGGCTTCTGCTGTTGATACCTATAACGAGTTTTACGCTAGCGCGGATTTTTCAGCTTATGCCGGAAAATGGGTTGCATAATAGGAAATCAGGTGGTGGCTTCAGGGAATAATGTCAAGCAGATTCTTAACAAAGCGAGAGAGACGCATCCTATAGCAAACCACGTTAAAATGCCGAAAAACTTTCGTGGTTTGCTATAAGATAATCGAATCACTGGGCTTTAACCAGACAAGAATACGGGGCAGCCACTTTATGTTTTCTCATCCGGACGGAAGAAAAGCAAGTGTCCCGGTGCATGGAAATGAGCCAATCGGCGAAGGCCTCCTCAATAAAATCATCAAGAAAGACCTCAAAATGCAAAAGAAAGAATTTATGAAGCTTCTTGGGTGAAGGAAGTGCGGGACTAGAAGCATTCAGGAACCTGGATGCATTTTTGGAAGGACATTTTTCCAGTTCTTCGAAATAACATTCAATGAAGAAAAGAAAACCACGGTTCTGAAAAAACTCGGATAATCAAGTTAAGGTTTACGTGCCCGAGCCTTCAGATGGCAGTGCCGGCGGCGTGGGAATCCCGCTGCTGCCTTCATCCGGGAAAGCTGGTGCGTTTGTGTTGCTCCCGCTTCCCTGTGCTGGTGGGTTTTCCTGCGGGGGCTGCTGCGCGCAGCCGCTGAGGAGCACTAAAAGAAAAAAGGTTATTGCGAGGATTGAAACAAGTTTTTTCATTCATTCACCCTTCTACCGGCAACGGAGGCAGCGCAATTGGGTAGTCCTTCACTGCCCCGAGCGAGCAATTGTTGTTCGTGTTCACAAGCATTCCTGTGCCCAAATCCGATTCGGATATTGTCCTGTTCTTTGTGTTAACCCATTGCCTGTTCGCCGCGTCATAAGTGTAAGCCGCCCTGACATTGCAGTCGCCGAGGCTGTTGATTGTGCTGCCAATCATGTCTGGGGCAATTGCGACAAAGTTCCAGCCCGAGGTAAGGTTTGGCAAGCTTGTCAAAGACACAGGGTAGCTGAAATGCCCCGTTCCTCCGCAGAGCGCTCCCGGGTTATATGCCCAGTACGCCATGCCAGATTGCGGTGACCGCACTTTCACATATGAATTGTTTTCCTTGTCGTACCAATAGAACGGCACTTTTGTCGAGTCGCAGTTGCCCTCCCACTGGGTGTCTTTTCCGGGCAACGAAATTATGTTCCACCCTGGTGCAATTGCAACATTGTAAGTTTCCTCCGGGAGCTGTGGCGGCGTTACCGCTGCACAGTCAAATCCTGCATACTCGTCCTCGCCGTCGAGCTTTGTTGTGGTCGTTCCCTCGCACGAGCTCGCCCATTTCAATTGCGTTCCTTTTTCCCCTTTCACGTCAATGACACATGAATCAATTCCGCT